>CAZOTP010000059.1:0-14033 GCA_964582655.1 uncultured Pirellulales bacterium
GCCCATGCCGCCGCCCATGCCTTTGCGGGGAACGCCGGCAAATTTGATATTCGCTGTTCTGGAGCGGTCCGGAAACACCAGGTCATCGGCGGTATTCCATCGGCCGTCGATGCCGGCGGAGGCTAGAGTGAAAAACTCGTAGTTCTGGCTGGATCGATTCCATCGGCCCGAAATTTTCATCAGATGCCCCCAGGGATCGAGGGTTTGCTCTTCGGGGAGATAGCCTTTTTCACGAAGGATTTGCAGATCGACGGCGGCGCGTACGCGGCGGGCGGGTTTTGCGATATTGTCCTGAGAAAATTTTCGCAGGGCTTTGTGAATCTCCCGGTAACGGGGGGCCAGGGACTGCTCCATTTTTTGCTGGAAAACGTCGAATTTCCGGTTTCTCAGGAAGGTGTTGACATGGAGGGGATAGTCTCCGACCACTTTGGCTGAGGCGAGCAGGACCCGGGCGGCGGTTTGGCGGCGGGAGGATTCCAGGGGGACGGGTTTGCCCGGATCGGGGGGCGTGATGCAACCAGGAAGATCGTAGCCATGAATTTCATAACGCGGGGTCGCGATTTCCTTTTCGAGATAGAAATAGACTTTTTCGAGACCGGGCTGCATTTCCTGCAGGGCGAATACAGCTTCATCGACAACCGTGACTCCCAGGGCCGAGACGACGGGTTTGTTGTTCTTCGTGGTAACGGTGAAGTGAAGCAAGGCTTCGGAGCCGGGTAAAAAGGGTTCGCCGTCGGCGGCGATGCGGATGTTCAGATCGTCGGCGGGATCGACCAGCAGGAGCCGCTGATCGCGAATCATGATGCCGTCTTTCCCCAGGAGATACGCGTTGATCTGGACGGTTCCGGCAAGCGAGGAGTCGAGCGTGACGGTTTGGGAAGCGCGGCCGTTCTGGAGCGTGAGGGACTGGGTGAGGCAGGTTTGGCGGTCCTTGATGAAATCGAGATAGATGGTTCCCTCAGAACGGGTGGAGAACAGGTTCAGCTCGAGAGTATCGCCGACGCGGCAGAGGGCTTTGTCGGAGCGGAGGAGCAGAGTGTCTTGATCCACGAGCTCCTGGCTTTGCAGGGTGACGGCGGAACGGCCTTTCTGGCCTTTGGAATCCTCGGCGGCCAGGGTCATTTCCAAAGGCGCTTCATTTTCGGGGGTGATGGTCAGCTCACCGAAGCCGGCGGCGTCGGTTCGGATCGTGCGGGGACCGCTGCCGGAGGGAGGATTCTGCCAGGTTACCTCGCAGGAGGCGGGTTTGGAGTCGGCGTAAGTGGTGACGATGTAAATTTTATTTTCCAGACCGGGGATGAGATGGCCGCTTTCGGGGACGGCGGCAATGAGGATGGGCGCGGAAGTGACGGAGATGTTTTGGGTGATCGTTTCCTGATGGTCGGCGGTATCAGTGATCTGGATGTCGAATTTGGCGGAGGCTTTCCCGGCTTCGAGGGGCTGGCCGACAAAATGCGCCGGCAGCGTCACTTCACAGGAGTAATGGCCCTTGTCATCGGTTTTCCCTTCGATGACCTGGAACTCGGCGTATTCGACATCGAATTTGGAGGCGGTGATTTTGATCTTCGCGCCGTCGAGAGGTTTGCCGAAGAAATAGTCGGACTGGATTTCCGCCTTGACGGTTTCACCGGGCTGATAGAAGGAGCGGTCGCTCTGGAAATCGATTTTGAATTTGGGCAGAACATAGCGATTGACGGTGACGGTTTTTTCCTCTTTCATGCCGGCGGCGATGGCGCGCACGCGAAACGTTCCCATGTTGAGCTCTTCGGCGAGCAGAAAGTCGGCGCTGGAAACGCCGAAGCGGTCGGTCTGTTTTTCCTCTTTGAAGACTTTGTTTCCCTTGGCGTCTTCGACTTCAAAAAGGATGGGGGCGTTTTGGAGGGGAGTTTTGTCGGACTGCGAAAGCGTGAGGCTTCGAATGCGGATGAGCTGGCCGGGCTGATAGAGGGGTTTGTCGGTGGTGAGCAGAGTTCGCAGAACGCTTCGAATCTGAACGGGTTCTTCAATGACGTCTTTGGACGAAGACGTGGTAACGGTGATTTTCAGGATCACCTCATGTTCGGGCTGGTCGGGGATATCCAGGGGAATGGCAATTTCACCCTGGGAGTCGGTCCGACCGGAGAATTTGGAAAGGACTTTTTTCTCGCGCAGGAGTTCCACTTCGACATGGGCGCCATCGACGGGGAAATCCGAGGCGCGGTCGCGGACGAGGAGCCGGAGGAGGGGAGCGGTGCCGGCGACAAATTCGCGCTGTCCTAGCAGGATGGTTTCGAGGATTTCGCCGACGAAGAGAAGGCTTTGCTGCCGCCAGGGCTGGCCGCCGTCAAAGCGGTATCGGAGATAGTAGTCCGATAGATCCTCGGTGTTGATCTGGGCGAACAAATCCATCGTGACGGATTTTCCGCGATGGGGTCGAGCGGCCTTGGCGAGGAGTTTTCCGCCAAGCTGGTAGAGTTCGACCTCAAGGGTGCCGGAGGTTCTGGCGGGAGGATGGAACTCCAGGGAAACCTTTTCCGGGTTGACTTGCTGGATCGCCAGATCGGTCCGGTCCGGATTGCGAGCGTGCTTCTTTGCCGCGTAGGCGGGAAACGAAAGAAAACATCCCCCTAAGACAAGACCTGTCAAAATCACCCAACTTCTTTTATCAGCCATAGTTACACTCCTTTTGTGCGTTTGTTGAATCGGCCATTTACGGTTATTATATCAAGAGAACATTGTTTTGCCATCCTTATGGACCGCAGGGCGAAACACAGGTTTTGTAAAAAAGATGTAAACATTCCGCAGGCGGGGATTGTCGGAAGGAATAATGGTCTCTGTAGGGCGGATGGACTATAATGGTTTTGATCCTTTCCCATATGGTTTGGAGATCAAGTCATGTCAAAGAAAATCGTTCTTTGTATCGCGTTGACGGTGTGGCTGATAAGCGGGCGCGGGGCGTGGGGCGCGGCGACGCCGGCGGAGCTGGAAACACTGGGGGAGGTGATCGCGATTACCGATGACCGGGAGGCGCGGGGGGGGAAGGAGGCCTACGGCGCGGAGAGTTCGCCGGGAGTGCCGGAAGATTCATCGAAGCGGCGCAGCGCGCGGATGCCGGATGTGATGGCGCTGAGCGATACGGAATGGCTGATCGTGTATAATGAATACAGCAGCGCGTTTTCGACGGGGGCATGGTCGCGGATTGTGGTGAAGAAAACGGTGGATGCCGGCAAAACCTGGCAGACGCAGATTGTCAATGAACAGCAGGCGGAGAAGAAAGGGTATCTTGGCAACTGGAATATGTCGCGGTTTGGGAAACTGCCGGACGGGCGCATCGCAATCGCCAGCCAGGTGCGGGGCGGAAGCCGGAACTGTTATGTTTTTTTCAGCGGGGACCGGGGCGCAAGCTGGAGCGGTCCAATCAATACAAAGATCACGGATGTGATCCAGAAGCGTCTGGGGATCCAGGCGGGATACGTGGAGTGTTCGCGGATCGAGGCGATGGACGACGGGACCCTGCTGATGATGGCGCACCGGGGCGGACAGAAACCGCCCCAGAGAGAGCCGGGCAGAAGCTACAATGTAATCGATGTATTCGTAAGCGGAGATGGGGGCGCAAGCTGGGAGTATCGAAGCACGGTGGAGGATGAGAATCATTCCGTATGCGAGCCGGCGATTCTACTGGAAGGCAAAACGATTCAGATCTACTGCCGGGACGACTGGTACCGGAAGGGAGACCCGTGGCATCCGGGCGCGGGAATGGTCGTGTTCCGAAGCGAAGATGAGGGTCGGACGTGGATGAAGACGGATCCGGGGTGGACTGTGTACGGCCATCAGCCGGGACTGACAAAGCTGCGGGACGGACGGGTATTGGTGCTCTACCGGTACACGGATCCATGCTACAATGGATGTCATATCTGGGTGCATGATCCGAAGACTTTTGTGGGGCGAACGTTCCGGGTACACCAGCTTAGCCGTGCACAGAGCCGGTTTTATATCGACGCCGGCGGAGCGGAGCAGCTTCCCAACGGGAAAATCCTGCTGTGCTACAGCTCCATCCGGCGGGATGACGGGGTGAACTGGCGATACGCGGAAAAGCGGGTTCGGCTGGCGGTGATGCCTCCGATTACGGAATGGTGGTCGCTGGAGATGCAAAACCGCAAATAAGAGATAGAGCCGGGGGATCACGGATTTCCGGCCGGACAACAGGCAAAAGGGTGATGCCCGGAAGCCGATATGTCCGATATTATACTCTATGATCCGGAAAACGACACCCATGGTTCGGCCCCAGCCTCGCAAGCGGCTTTGGCCCTGGACGGCAGGGGTGTTGCTGATATTGGCGGCGGGGCTTTTCATTCTGGAGAATACCTCGCTGAAGCCCAGCATCAAGCTGTCCTACCCCATTACCCGGTTTTTTCGGGACCATGTGATTCCCCAACCGATGCAGACGCAGCGGACAAGCCCCCGGGAACCGGAGCGGCTCACCCATGAGATTCCGGTGTGCGAGGATGTGAAAGTGGAGAACTGGTACAATCGGTACTGCACGGTGGTGAATTTCAGCGTAACGGCCAAAGCCCGGACCAACCGGAATGAACAGTTGGCCGAGCGGGTGAAGGCGAATAATGTTCAAATCAAAGATGAGGTTCGCTCGATCGTGGCGGGGGTTCATCCGGAGGATTTGCGGGATCCGGAGTTGAAGCGGATCAAAACGGAGGTCCGGCAAAGCTTGAAGGAAATCGTCGGACCGGAGATGGTGGAGGACATTCTGATTCCCAAGTGGAAGACGGACCGTCGGTGAGCCAAAAAGGGCCGACCAGAATAGTATGTGAGGCAGAAGGGGGGTTCTGGATGGAGGATTATGGGACCTTTCGGGGCGCTGTCATTTCGGGTATGTTCAGGGAATGAAACGGACTTAATGGACGAATGAGTTTGGACCGATAAAATAAGTTAATCGGCATCAATGGCCCGTTTAGAAAGAATGTACGCCAAAGTGAGTTTTTTTCGTTACAGTCGAGTCCTGGGCCAGCCGAAAGACATAATGATGAGTGTCAAAGTCTGTATCAGTTTGAGTTTGCGCAACCCTTTTATCCTTCGAAGCGAAAGGAAGGATTGACATGCATACGATTAAAACGTACCTGGTGGTTCCGTCCCTGCCCGAGCGGCTTCGTCGTTTGAAAGATGTCGCGTATAACCTGTGGTGGTGCTGGAACCACGATGCGTTATGGCTGTTTCGGCGTCTGGACCAGGAACTCTGGGAGAAGTGCGGGCACAACCCGGTCAAAATGCTCAGCCAGATGACGCAGGACCGGTTGAATGCGGTGGCCCAGGACAAGGGGCTGGTGAATCACTTCGACCGGGTTTGTACCGCGATGGATGCCTACATGAACGGCCCGAAGTGGTACGATTCGATTTACCACCTGGAAGGCGACTCCTCGGGGAAGGGGACCATCGCGTATTTCAGCGCGGAATTCGGATTGAACGAGTGTCTTCCGATTTATTCGGGGGGCCTGGGGATTCTCGCCGGCGATCATCTCAAGAGCGCCAGCGACCTGGGACTGCCTCTGGTGGGCGTGGGGTTGCTGTACCGTCAGGGGTATTTTCAGCAGTATCTCAACGCCGACGGCTGGCAGCAGGAAGCCTATCCGGACAACGATTTTTACAACATGCCGGTTCAATTAATGATGCGCGAGGACGGCCGTCCGATTCGCTTCCACATTGAACTGGTGGACCATGAAGTGGTGGTGCAGTTGTGGAAAGTGCAGGTGGGTCGCGTGGATCTGTATCTGATGGATACGAATCTGCGGTGCAACCGGGTGGAAGACCGGCAGATTACCGCGCAGTTGTACGGCGGAGATACGGAGATGCGAATCCGGCAGGAGATTCTGCTGGGCATCGGCGGGATCGAAGCGCTGAACACCCTCGGCATCAAGCCGAAGGTGTGCCACATGAACGAGGGACACGCGGCGTTCCTGTCGATCGAGCGGATTCGTCTGGCGATGCAGGAATACAACGTGCGGTTCGCGCAGGCGAAGGAGGCGATGAACAGCGGGCACGTGTTTACGACGCATACGCCGGTGCCGGCGGGCCATGACGTGTTTTCCCCGGCGCTGATGGAAAAATATTTCAGCAAATACTCGCGGCAATTGGGACTGAGCTGGCAGGATTTCCTGGCGCTGGGGCGCAACAACCCCGCGGACAATCAGGAGCCTTTCAGCATGACGGTGCTGGCGCTTCGCCTTTCGACGCGGCGCAACGGGGTGAGCCAGCTCCACGGGGAGGTTTCCCGAAAGCTGTGCGGCGGGGTGTGGAAGAATGTCCCGACAGATGAAGTGCCGATTACATCGATTACCAACGGCATCCATGTGCGAAGCTGGATTTCAACGGATATGAACGAGCTGCTGGACCGGTACCTGGGACCCGAATGGAGCGAGCAGACGAGCAAGGGAGAGATCTTCCAGCGGGTGGACCGGATTCCGGATGAGGAACTGTGGCGGACGCACGAGCGGCGCCGCGAGCGGCTCGTGGCGTTTGCCCGACGCCATCTGCGCAAGCAGCTCCTGCGGCGGGGCGCCAGTCCGCAGGAAATCGCAATGGCGGACGAGGTGCTGGATCCGGAAGCCCTGACGATCGGATTTGCGCGGCGGTTCGCGACATACAAACGCGGGACGCTGCTGTTCCGGGATATCGAACGGTTTACGAAAATCATTTCCGATAAGGACCGGCCGGTGCAGATTATTTTCGCGGGCAAGGCGCATCCGCGCGACGCGGAAGGGAAGGCGTTTATCCGGCAGCTCATCCATTACATCCGCGAGGATGTGTTCCGGCGGAGGGTGGTATTCCTGGAAAACTACGACATGAACGTGGCGCGGTACCTGGTGCAGGGGGTGGACGTGTGGCTGAATACGCCTCGGCGGGGGATGGAGGCGTCGGGGACCAGCGGGATGAAGGTGCTGGCCAACGGCGGTATCAATATGAGCATCCTTGACGGGTGGTGGTGCGAGGGGTATCTGCAGGACACCGGCTGGGCGATCGGGCAGGGTGAAAGCTACGAGGATCGCGACTATCAGGATGAAGTGGAATCGCACGCCCTCTACGACCTGCTGGAAAAAGACGTGGTCCCGCTGTTTTATGAACGCGGCTCGGACCGTCTGCCCCGCGGATGGACGCGCCTGATGAAGAATTCGATGCGCAAGCTGATTGCGCAGTTCTCCACCTCGCGAATGGTCGCGGAGTATTCGCAGGGATTCTACATGCCCAGTACGACGCGCTATGAGGAATTCATGAAAAACGGGATGGAAAAGGCCAAGACCCTGGCGGACTGGAAGGAAAGCATCCACGACCGCTGGAACGAGGTGTCAGTGACCAAAGCGGACATCATCACCCGCGGCGAGGTGCAGGTGGGCGGAAAACTGGAAGTCCGCTGCCAGGTGCATCTGGGGAGCATCGATCCGAACGACGTGGCGGTGGAGCTGTACTACGGGCCGATCGATTCGGAAGGAAACATTCAGAAAAGCGAGGCGGTTCCGATGGAGAGCATCGGAACGGCGGGCGGGAACGATCATGTGTTCACCGGGTATATTCCCTGCCGCTACAGCGGGATGTGCGGATTCTCGGTGCGCGTGATTCCCTATCATCCGGACCTGATCGACAAATACGACGTCGAGCGGATCTGCTGGTTCCAGACCGAGCCGGACAACAAGCCCGTAAAGGTGGAAATGGAATAAGTTTCACTCCCGCGGCGCGAAAGAAAAACGTGTAACAAATTGTAGAGTTTGCCGATTTTCCTCCGGCAAACTCTTTTTTTTATCCATGCGGTTCTTACAGATTCCGCGGGAACTTCAATTCACAGGCCAGAAAACGCGGTCGCTATTTTCCCCATTGGAAGCTATCACCTTGACACTGCCGATGGGATTTCTTTTAACTCCGGCTTGTATCGTATCCAGCCCCACACTGTACAGCGTAAAATTCTCCCCTCGACGTTCATATTTCAGCAACCCGGCGATATAGGGGGTCATGGTTTCCGGTTTTAAATATCCGCCATCCAAAAGCTCTGGAACACTCTCCGGAAATACTCCTTTCTCCATCTGGAATTGGTGTAAAGCCAGAATGGACAGGAACGCATGAAAGCCGATGATATGATTTTTCATGCTTTTCATCAGGGAGGCGCTGGACTCATAGGACATATCAAACAATCCTTTTGGTATAAGAGGCCTGAAAAACGGTTTTCCTTTGTTTTCGGACGAAACCGAATGTTTCGATTCATGCTCTTTCAATTTGTTTAACAGCATTCCGGCTTCTCTATCTAAATTTTCCCGGTTTCCAAGCCAAAAGTACTGACCCGGGATAAAATACATTTTTTTGTCCTGCGTATAAAGTAAGGTTTTATTAACCATCGCCAGCGCATATAGCATGTCTGATTCCCAGGGGAATTGAAACAGCTTTTCCACCGATTCATATCCCCATTTCTTTCGTATCAGTTCAAGGTCTTGACTGCCGAATTTCTTTTCTTTCAGTTGTTCCAGTATCTCGGATGTGCTCAGATTAATGATTGCCACCCCCGACAGATATTCTATCACCAACCGTCCTCCAGTCAAATGGGATCCCATTCGAAACACGGCAAACAAGGTTTCGATGCCTTCCTGATTTTGACCTTCCTCAAAGGCCCAGATTGCTTTCCAGCCTCCGAACTGGGCCAGATTTCTATAGGACGATAAAAAATGCATCACAAAATCAAATTGTTCCGTGTTCAAAGGATCCAAAGGGGCATCCGGCATTTTCCACCAGAAATAGTCCAGTCGGCCGCCCTGTTCGATCGCTTTCCATGACTCTGTGTTGTCTTCCAGCCACTGCCGCAGCTGATTTTTCTCTTTTCGGCTCATCGATCGAAAAACAGCCAGATTGTTATCTTGGGAGCAATTTTCGATATAGGATTCCAGATCCTGCGGCATTTGAACGAATTGTTCGGATGCTTTACGATAACAGGTATATGCATTTTCACTTTCTTCAAAATCCCTCTTCCCCTGCCGGTTAAATTCGGCCAGATAATCTCGGGGATTCTTTTTCCATGTCTGCAAAACATACGCATTGGATACCAGGGAAATAACATATAAAACAAGAACAGTCTGAGCAACACGAATCAATCCTTTTTTCCACACGGGCCGGCAGCGTTTTTTGCCTCTCCGAAGAAGCGTGGCGAGGAGCTTTGGATCGCCGAAATCGTTAATGAGGGTTTGGGCGGTATTGGATTTTTCGGTTTCACTGGTGAGGTGCCGCAGCGCATCGGCGAAATGCGCTTCCAGCTCGCGTCCCACATCCTGACGGACTTTTCGCCGGTAACCCATCTTCCGAATCACCAGCGTGATATAGTCTCTTACACACTGAGGTAAAGGTTCTATTTTATAATCCTGTTTTTTCATGCCCATGTTCCCAAGCCTTCAGATTTATCCGTTAATTTCCGCATGGCCAGAAAACGCGGTCGCCGCCCTGGTCTTTTTTTTCACCCCAGGGTTCATCGGGAGTCTGCACGCCGCCATCGTCATCGAAATCAGCGCCCAGGCTGTAGAGGACAAAGTCTTTATTCCGCTTTTCATAACGGAGGGAACCGGCGGCGTAGGGGTCGGGGGGCTCCTTGTCGAGATACCCCCCTGCCACCAGTTCGGATAGACTTGCGGGATACTCGCCTTTGTCCAGGTTCCAGCGTTTCAAAGCCAGAATGGTCATCAAAGCTTCGTGCTCCCCTTTGGCGCGCCCTCCCCTATCGGAAAAGAGTTTAAAGTTTGGAAGGGTGATATGAATCAGCATATAACGATGTCCCGGAAGGTCCTTCTGAATAAGAGTATCCATATTAATATTTTGGATATGCTGTTGATAGGGGCTTTGTCGAAACAAAACATTCATCTGATCATAAAAATCCATGGCTTTGCGTATCGTCTCCGTACGTTCCGCATGAACCAAACCAAGAGGAAGATAATTCCATATCATTTGGACCTCTTTTTGCATATTATTATCGATGCTGTACCAATCGGTTCTTTCTTTTCTGCGGCCATCTTCCCAAGAGAGGTGTAGAGCTTCAAATTCCGCGAACGCCTTTGGCGAAAGATGTCCTCCTCCTGGTCCTGCCGCCGTAAAAAGACGCTGTACCAGGTCTAAAAACATGGGTTTTTCCAATTCATAACCGATATTCGGAAACGAAGGTTCATAGATTTGATTCAACCAATTTTGGATATTGAGCAATTTCCCAGAGGTAAGTTTCTGAGCACGAAGGATATTCAAAATACCCTCATGGCCTCGGGAACTGATTGCCATTCCAACCAATTGTTCCATCAAAAGCTTTTTCTCCCCCTGCCAGTGCGTCCCAAGGCGAATGATCGCCATACAATTTTCCAACGCCTGATCCAGATTCCCCTCTTGTGAGGCCTTTTGGGAAAGCCTTAGGCCTACCCAGGACAAACGACTTAATGGCGTCAGATGAGGTATTCCCATGATGTATAAAAATCCTTCCTCCGCTTCATGACTATAAATCAGCCGACAGCAATACGGTTTACGACTGCCCGACTGAATTAACCTCCACGCCGGTTCCAGTTCCGCAACCCATTGTTCTATGGTTTTTTGTGTGTCTGGCTCAAGAGACGCTATCTTATAGTTATTTCTTGACAATTGAAGCCAGAGTTTTTCTTTCTCTGCCCAGATATCAAAAGGAAGGTCTCTCACGACTTTTGGTTTTTGGCGAGCAATGGAGCGACCGGTATTCCAGCCCATATCGTATTTGATACGATAATCCCACAACTGGGGATTGTTCCCCACCATGAAGCGTTCATAGAGTTCAATCCCCTTTTCATAATCGATCCAGGCATTGTCTTCCGATTGTATCTCCGGCTGAATCATTTGATTCAATCGCTGAATATAATCCACGCGAATAGCTGGCTTCCCAGCCATGAACCAAACTGAATAAAGAAGAAAGAATAGAAAAAATACCCCCACCGCTTGCGCGAAGCGGAGGAGGGATTTGACCCAGAGGGGTCGGCAGCGTTTTTTGCCCCGGCGGAGAAGGGTTGCCAGGAGTTTGGGATCGCCGAAATCATCGATGAGGGTTTGGGCGGCCTGGAATTTTTCGGTTTCACTGGTGAGGTGCCGCAGCGCATCGGCGAAATGCGCTTCCAGCTCGCGTCCTACATCCTGACGAACTTTTCGCCGGTAGCCCATTTTTCGAATGACCAGATCGATATAGTCTTTGGCGTTTTTGGGCAGTTGCTCAACCATCTTGTCCTTTGGCTTCATGAGGACATCCCTTGTGCAGTTGATTTAGGTTTGCACGTTTAAATCGACAGGGTCTGGGGCAGGCCGAAGTTGAAGATGAGGCTGACGCCCTGCTGGAGGAGTCGCCATTCTTCTTTTTGTCGTGCGAGCTGTTCTTTGCCCTTGGCGGTAATGGCGTAATATCGCCGGTTCCGGCCATTCTCGGATTCCTGCCACTGCGCCTCGACGAGCCCTTTAGCTTCGAGGTTATAGAGCAGGGGGTAAAGGGTCCCGCGGCCCAGGGAGAGGATGCCTTTGCTTCGCTGTTCGAGCGCTTCGCCCAGTTCGTAGCCATACATCGCCCCGCGCGAGAGGATTTCCAGCACGACCACAGGCGCGACGCCTTTGAGTAATTCCCGTTCGAATTTCATGGGTTCGTTCTCCAGAGAGTATAATAGTATCCTATACATATTATGCATCACATACTATGTAAAGTCAAATAGTAAATGGAAAGACTATGAAGTACATGGAAAATCCGAATTCAGTATAACTCTTTGTTATAAGATGATTTATGTCTTATGCAGGAAAAAGATCAGACGAGATTCTTCGGTCTTTGTGTGAGTCCAGAGACGAGTCCGTTGACCACGGAACGGATTTTTTCATCGGTATCGCAGAGTTTATCGATGTTTCGGTAGGCGTGGAGGACGGTGGTATGGTCCCGGCCTCCGAAGTAGCCCCCGATTTCTTCGAGACTGTGGTTGGTCAGGTCGCGAGCGAGGTACATGCAAACCTGCCGGGGGAACGCGATGCTCCGGCTTCTGCGTTTTCCCTGGAGATCACTCATGCGGATATTAAAATGTTCGGTGACCAGGTCGATAATCTGGGACATGGTAATCTGATGGTGGGCCTGGGCGGGTTCTTCGCCGAGGGCTTCGCGGGCCAGGTCGATGGAGATGGGGCTGTTGTCGAGCATGGCCATGCCCCAGACCTTCGTCAGTGCCCCTTCGAGCTCGCGGGTGTTGTTGTCGATTTTCTTGGCGATGAGGGAAATAACCTCTTCCGGAACTTCGATGCCCCGCATGTGGGCTTTTTTGCGGATGATGGCCATGCGGGTTTCGTAGCAGGGTTTTTCGATCATCGCGACGAGTCCCTGGCTGAAGCGGCTGACGAGACGTTCCTCGAGTTTGGGAATCTCCGCGGGCGGGCAGTCGGCGGAGAGAATGATCTGTTTGCGGGACTGATAAAGGGTGTTGAAGGTATGGAAAAACTCTTCCTGCGAGCGCTCCCGTTCGGCGAGGAACTGGATGTCATCGATGACGAGCATGTCGGCATGGCGATATTTGTAACGGAATTCGTAATGATTGCCTTCCTCGACGGCGCGGATAAAGTGATTGACGAACGTTTCGCAGGAGATGTAAACAACCTGTGTATCGCGGCGGGTTTTCATGACCGCCTGACAGGCGGCCTGCAGAAGATGCGTTTTTCCCATGCCCACCGAGCCGTGGATAAACAGGGGATTATAGGCATCCCCGGGCGACTCGCTGACAGCAACGCAGGCGGCATGGGCGAGGCGGTTGGAAGGACCGACGACAAAATTATCGAACGTGTAGTCGGGGCTGAAATAGAGAAAATCCTTTTCGTCGGCGACCTTCTCCTCGTCGCGGTCGGGAACGACCGTCTGATCCTCGGTATATACAAAATCGACGCCGATGAGATGTCCGGTAATCTGCTGGGCCGCCTCGACAAGAAATTCGTGACACTGCTGTTTGAGGTACTGCTGCCAGGACCGCTCAGGCACGCTGATGCAGAGCATGCCGTTATCCAGGGAGGTCGGTTCAAGCTGCTCAAACCAGGTACGCCAGCAATGGCTGTGCTTTTTCTGAACAAAGCGAAGCATCTCGTCCCAGATCGTCGCCACTACGTCTGCCACAAGAGGTCCTTTCGCGGCCAATCGCCGACTATTATCTTTTTCAGAACCTTCGAAAAATCCGCAGGCTCTGATGAAATCATTTCAATACCAACTCTCTCTGTCAGGGGGAGAAACTATACCCTCCGACAAAGCAAAAGTCCAATCCATTCCATTGGAAAAATCACATCAAGAAAACCGGAAGCCGACAGGCCCGGATGGAATGCTTCTCCATTCAGCAATCTATATCTCAGTGTATATCGCAAGGCGGTTTGTTGTCAATATCGAACCGGAGAAAATCTGGAAATCTTTCGCAAAATTCGGCTCGGGAAAGGGCAAAATTTTGCTAACGATTTTTACTTGGAATCCATCTGAAAATGAAAGATAATCCGCCTTTGGAATGACATGGTGTGAAAGAAATCCGGGAATAACCGGACGGTTTGAAAGGAACTGTTATGCAAACGATGCAAATGACCGGCAAGTGCTTGTCCTGCCTGAGTTTCGTGACGGCGGCGTTTCTGGCGGGGTGGCTGGGAGGATGCGAACAGCCCACCCCGGGCGTGACATACAGCAAGGATGTAAATGTCTGGCCTTTCTATACTCTCAAGAAGATGGAAGGCAAGGATGAGTCCAACCACATCAAGTGGTACAAAGAGAATGGAAGCTGCTGCATCCTGGCGGGTTGGGAAAAGGAAAAGCGGGTGGATGCGCAGGGATTTGTGATTTACCGCAAGGAAAAAAGCGTGTTTTTCCCCATCGCTGGCGGCGAGACGGAGGAAAGTGAACAAGCCATCAGCAAGCAGGGCATGGTATTGCTTTTCCCGTATAAATCGTATCGCGATAAAACCGCAACTCCTAAATAACTCAACTTGACTGACTTTTTGGGATGATTTTAGACGGTTATGGTCAGTTTATC
>CAZOTP010000060.1:0-13944 GCA_964582655.1 uncultured Pirellulales bacterium
GATTTCGGCGGGGTGGGGATCTTGCGAAAAGACAACGCGTTTACAGGAATGGCGGCGGCGGCGATCCTGAATTATCTGGATTGCCGTGATCTGGGATTTTTGACGGAAGCGGAAAGGATCGAATATGGGGCAAAGGCGAAAAGGGCGTGGGACTGGATCGTATCCTGGTCATGCGAGGATATTCTTGGCAAAGGGGGTTGCCTGGAAGTCAACGGCGGCGCCGACGGCATGAAACCGCCGGAGAATGCGGCGTGGATGCTGGCCTGGACCGCGGAGGCCATGCTGCGAAGCGACGAATTGGAAGGAAAAACAGATAAGGTCAATTAAATGAAACCGGAGTCAAAACCTTGCGGAAATTTATTTTCGTGTTTCTATTGCCGGTAATAATGGTTTCCATGGCGGCAGGGGCAGAGGAACGGAAGGTTCCTTCCCGATTTTTTTTGAACAATGACGGGGACCGAGCCATCAAAGAATTTCGTGGGCCGTTTCAATTGGGGCAATTGCATTATCCGGTGGATATTCTGGCGGGGACGGGGGTAACCACGTTAGTCTATTGCGGAAATCTGGGATCGGATCTGGCGTATTATCCCAGCAAGGCGGCATCGTCGCTGGACTGGAGGATGACGGAGAGCCACCGGCCGGACAATCCCAATCCGGTCTATCCCCGCGTATATCGGGTTGGCAAAATGCTGCGGGAGCAGGGTATCGATATTCTGGGCTTGGTCATGCAGCGAGCGAAAGAGAAAGGGCTGGAGTTTGTCCCCTCGCTGCGGATGAATGATGCGCATTTTGCACAGAAGCTGCCTCCCGCCGAGCATCCCCTCACCGGGGAATTCTGGATGAAGCATCAGGACCTGACTATCGGGCCGATCGATCCGGCAAGGGGTACATTCCCGGAGTATTGTCCGTATCTTCTGAATTTCGAGCATGAGGCGGTGCGTGAATACCGGATGGGGCAGATTTACGAACTGATCGACGGCTATGCGGCGGACGGTTTCGAGATGGATTTCACCCGGCATTATCTCTTTTTCCCGCCGGGCCGGGAGAAGCCGGAGCTGATTACGGACATGGTGCGCAAAGCCCATCAGCGGCTGGCGGAAAAGAATCAAAAGGACGGCAAGGACCGATTCCTGATCGTACGGGTCGCCGATACCGTGGAGCACTGCCGGCGGATCGGGCTGGATGTCCCCGTGTGGATGAAAGAAGGGCTGGTCGAGTATGTGGTTCCTTCCTCGTTTTTGCCGAATATCCTAAAGTTTCGATTTGATATTCCGCTAGGGGAGTTTCTGGCTCTGGCTGAAGGCACACACTGCCGTATTGTCGCCGGTCCGGATGCCTTTGGAGCAAACGGCGACATATATCGCGCCGGAATGGCAAATTATTTTTCCATGGGGCAAAAGGACGTGTACCTGTTTAATTTTTATTTTCCCCACCGCGATGAAGATTACGCAATGCTGCGGGATATCCAAAGCCCCCAGACCCTGTGGGGACGACCGAAGGATTTTCACGTTCAGGAGTTTTTCCCCGCCGATGAGCTGAAGCTGGAGGAGGCGAACCGGGCGTATCCAGTTCGAATCTATATCGGTGACGATCTTTTGGACTACCGCCAGGCGGGGATACTCCGGTTTGCCAGGCTGATTTTCGAATTTGACAGCCTGCACAGCAGTGACAGATTTGAAATCACTCTAAACAATCAGCCTGTTCCACCGCAAGCCATTTGGGCCGACAACAACAGACTGCAGGCCGAACTGCGGACCGGGCCTCTGCCGATTGTCGGCTGGAATACGTTTACGATTATTCCGAAATCCTTCGGCGGGACGAGCCAACCGATTCTTAAAAACGTTCATTTGAAAACCGATTATGATTTGACCGGTGGAGGGGATAAGTCTTTTGTTGCTGAACCTTTTTTAAAAAAAGAACGGATCAAGCTTCTGGAAACTGACATGCCCTACACTGTTACGCTGAACGTGGAGGAGGATCTGGAGGGCTGTCGGAGGGCAAAGATTCTTAAATCGGAGAAACTTCTCATTCAGATCAAGTACCAGCACCCGCTGGACCAATTTGAGTTTTCTTTCAACGGGACACCGGTTCCGGTCCCTCCGGTGGAAAAGGACGGCATGAGCCACTGGATCGATCTACAAGGGAATCTGTTGCCTCACGTCGGCGAAAATACGGTAACGGTGAAGGTAAAAACCTTCGGCAGAGGGAATCGGCCTAACATTCCTTACCTTCGCCATGTTCGTGTACAGACGGACTACGATCTTTCCACCGCCACAGAAGGAAATCCCTGAGATATGCTAACCGAAATCCCTTGCACGAGAGGAATTGAATAATGATAAACCGGAATATATTGTTCTCTGTTATGATTTTTAATGTTGTCATTGCCTGGGCAGCTCCAACTGTCGGAAATCAGCAAGATGGCAGTGAAGTCAAACCGCGTTTTTTCTTTAATGACGATGGGGATCGGGGCATTATGCTGGTGCGAGGGCCTTTTCAAGAGCGGCAATTATATTATGCAGTGGATAATCTGCTGGGAACGGGGGTAACAACATTGGTTTACTGCGCCAATCTGGGTTCGGATCAGGCGTATTATCCCAGCAAAGTCGCTTCGGCTCTGGACTGGCGGATGACGGAAAGCCACCGGCCGGACAATCCGGTTCCCGTGTTTCCGCGCGTCTATCAGGTGGGGAAGATGGCACGGGAGCAGGGGATTGATATTCTCGGCACGGTCATGCGATATGCGCGGGAAAAAGGGCTGGAGTTTGTGCCATCGCTGCGGATGAACGACGGCCATTTCGGCAACAACCTGCATCCGACGGTGCACCCGCTGACGGGCGAGTTTTGGATGAAGCATCCGGACATGGTCATCGGTCCCATCGATCGCGAGACAGAAGGGTATCAGGAGTTTTGCCAGTACCTTCTGAATTTCGAGCATGAAGCGGTGCGCGAATACCGGATGGGGCAGATTTATGAACTGATCGATGGCTACGCGGCGGACGGCTTTGAGATGGATTTTTCACGGTATTTCCTGTTTTTCCCGCCGGGTTGCGAAAAACCGGAGTTGATTACGGAAATGGTGCGAAAGGCCCGGGGTAGGCTTGATGGCAAAAACAAAACAGACGGCAGGCAGCGGTTTTTAATCGCTCGCGTTGCGCATTCTCTGGAGCGGAACCGCCAACTCGGTCTTGATGTGCCATCGTGGATCCGGGAAGGGCTGGTCGATTATCTGGTGCCGTCATCGCCCGACAGGGCGTTTGCATTCGAAATACCGATAGACGAATTTATCGCGCTGGCGAAAGGAACGCGTTGTCGCGTCGTTGCCGGTCCCGATTCGTATGGCGCCGACGGGCCGATCTACCGGGCAGGCTTTTCGAATTATTACGCGATGGGGCAGAAAGATGCTTACCTGTTCAATTTTTTTACGCGAGGCTATCCCTATAGTGATGAGGATTTCGCTTTATTGCGTGACCTGAGCCGTCCTGAAACGCTTTGGGGCCGCCGCAAGGATTTTTATTCCGATGCGTACTTTCAACGGGGTAAAACTCCGTTACATCAACTCGACCATCCCTATACGATTCCGTTATTCATGGGGGACGACTTGAATGCGTGCCGCGATGCGCAAATTCTCAAATTTGCCGCACTGATCCTGGAGATGAACGATTTTTGTCCCGAGGATCGGTTCGAAGTGTCGCTGAACGGTTCTGTAATACCCCCGCAAGCCATTCGGCGGGAGGCGGGGGCCATTCGATGCGAACTGCGGAACGGTCCGCTGCCGAAAGTCGGCTGGAATACCGTTGCGATTACCGTCAAGTCGCTCCGCGGAGACGATCCGCCGCTGCTCAAACGGGTTCATATCAAGTGTGATTATGACATTCTCGGCGGCGGTTATCATTATGTTGTGCCGAGAGAATTTCTATTCTGGGAACAACTCCAGCTGAACGAAACCGATACCCCCACGCGCATCGAGATGATCGTCGAAGAGGACCTGGCGGCCTGTCGAGAGGCGGGGATACTCCAATCGGCTACGCTGCTCGTTCAGATCAAAAATTGCGGTCCGGAGGATGTTTATGAATGTTATCTGAACGACGAATTGCTGGAAAACCCAAAGGTTAATGTTGCGGATGAAAAAACGTCATTTTACTTCGAACTGAAAGACGGACCGCTGCCGAAACGGAGGTGGAATACGGTGACGGTGATCCCCAGAAAGCTCAGCGGCAGTCTGCGAACCTACCTGCGTCGGATCCATCTTCAAACCCAATATGATTTATCTGCCAAAGGCTTCGAAGCCTCAAGGCCGTAAGCCGGAGCGGCGGAGAAAGCGGTTTTACGCAAATTTCCGAAGGGTTTCCTTGAGATATTTTTCCTCGAGCGATCGGGCGATTCGGGCGACAAGATTCCGGCGCATTTCCAGTTCGATCGGCGTATTGGGGTCCTGGTGCGCTTCGTTGATTCGGGTTCCGACGACAAATTGAATCTGGTCGCTGTCCAGCAGTTCCGAAGCCAGGATGGCGGCGGCGTTGGACGCCGGATTGTCCGGGACGGCTCCTTTTTCCAGAATTTCCGCCACCCGCCCCAGCGTCAGTGTGCCTTCGGTAATCAGGTCCACGCCCTGCATCCGGGAAACGGGGGGCATGTCCAGGTCCGCCGTATTCAGCGACATCACCACTTTGCGGCGCAGCTCCCTGGCGATGATGTTGGCGGTCGTTCCGCCGCAGATCACCTTGCGCCCGGGAAAATCGCGGATCAGTTCGGCCAGTTCCCTGTCTTTTTCCCTGGCAAACGGCGGGCCGGTAATCAGCAGGAGGCGGCGGGGCTGCCGGAAATAGATCACCGCTGCGGTCATGTCGTCCCGGGACAGCGAGCCGTCCAGTTGGAGTGCATGATCGGCCAGGGACCGCGCCAGCTCCGCCGCGGAGATTCCGGTTTTTTCCGCCACCATCGCACCGGTGTATTGTGTGACATTTTCGATGCCCCAGCCCAGGGGCCAATCCGGCGTTCCCATCGCCGCCTGCGAGATTCCATCGGAAATCGACAGAATGTAGTCGCCGATGGAAGTTTTGAATTCGGAAAAAAAGACTTCGCGATCCTGCCAGAAATCCAGTTTGACCTGCTGCTTGGGAATATGCACGGGGCGGCCGCCTCGCAGCAGCACAAAGGGCGGATTGCCGTGCTCGATAATGCGGGTGTCTCCCGAAGCGTGAACATCCACGATGGTAAAGGTGGAATAGCTGATTTTTCGGACGCTGCACACCGGAAGGGTGTCGAGAATGACTTCCGCGGTCTGCTTGATGTCGGAATAGTTTTCAATGTATTTGGCGGCCATCGTGGCGGTCAGGGTCGCCAGGACATTGGCCTTGACGCCGCTGCCCAGACCGTCGGAAAGAATGGTGATCACGCGGTCCTCTGCCTTGATGCGCCGGCTCATAAAGACATCGCCGTAAACGGCCTGTCCGTGCTTGCCGTGCTGCCAGTGCGCCACTTCGAGAAACCGTTCACTGTCGGCCATTGGGCTTGCCCCTTCCTCCGCGCCCGTCTGCATCCTCGGTTTCGTCGCCCAGGGAAAACGACTGGATAATCGCATTCAGCGTAATTTCGGTTTCAGCGGCGTTCTCGCCAAGCAGAAAAGCAATCTGCTGCACAGTGGCCAGATTTTTCCGGATGACTTCCTGCGTCTGCCGGATGACCAGTTCCTTTTTCACCGCGGGCCGGGTGATGTCCTGGAAAATGCCGCATACCACGTGATGCTCTTCAATGGAGAAACTTGAAGCGTGCAGCACCAGTATTTGGAAGCGAATGGCATGGGTGAGCAGATCTTCGCCTTTGTCGAGCACGGTCTGAAACAGGCTGTGGAACGCCGCCATGCTGCGCAAGGGGGTCCCTTCCAGACCGGGTTTCTCCTGGAACGCAGTTTCCCATTCCGGACCCATTATCCGGGCAAACGGTACGTTGCACTCGATGATGTTCAGGTCCGCATCGACCAGCACCACGCCGTTGGGCGTCCGGGCGATCAAGGCGTTGGCTTTTTTCTGGGCCAGCTTGCGCATGTAGGTGATGCACATGACTCTCTCGGCCTTGCCGTCGGCCAGCGCTTTGGCGAATTCGCGGCAGTTGTCATAACCGCAGCCTCCGCAATTCAGTTCATCCTCTTTCGTGTGCTTGCCGATGGAACGCAGACATTCCAGAATCTGTCCTTCCGGATAGTTCCCCGAGACAATGGGTTCCACCGCCGGAAACGTCAGCGCCGGCGCGGCAGCCGGCCGCGGCAGCTTGCGATTGTCCAATCTGGCATACTGGATAATGTTCGTGCGTTTTCGGATCGTGGCGGTGGTGTTGGATGCTTTGGGTCCGTTGACGCAGCCGCCTTCACAGGCCAGAAGCTCCAGAAACAGCGGATGCTTCAGCGGCATGTCCGACAGGCTGTGAAGGGCTTTCTGCACGGTGGCAATGCCGGAAAACGTCATGCATCCGGCTTCGGTCGCGGCGCAGCAGGCCTTGACGCTGGCCGACATGCCGCCGTCAATGGGATAAAGCCCGCCCTCTTCCGCCGGTTCGGGAATCCAAAGGTCTTCCGGCCGGGCGATCAGACTGCCTGTAACAATATTTTCCTGCGCCAACCATTGATGCAAATCCGAAAAGGTGATGGCAACATCCAGGATGTCCGGATGAGCGTCCGCTTCCCGCTTCTTGGCAATGCAGGGGGAAACAAACACAATGCCGATGTCATTTCCATAGCGCATGCGCAGAAGGTGGGCGTGCGCGAGAACCGGAGACGCCAGGGGAGTGAGGAACGAAGCATAGGCGGGATGGTATTTCTGCAGAAAATCTACAATCACCGGACAGGCGGAGGAAATCAGCAGCCGCGGCGTCGGATCGGCCAGCAGGGCGGCCACGCTGCCCGAAACCATCTGGGCCCCCAGAGCCGTTTCGGAAACTCCGTAAAAACCGAGAGTTTTCAGGGCTCGCACCAGCGAACCGGGGGACAGGCCGGCAAATTCCGAGGCAAAAGAAGGCGCCAGCGAGACCATCACCTGCTTTTTGGTTTCCAGCAGACGGCGCGCTGCCGACAAGTCGTCCCGCACGCGTTTGGCGCCGCTGGGACAAACGCCCACGCAATGCCCGCAGGCCAGGCACGATTCCTGGATGACCGTGGCGCAGGCGTTGTTGATTTTGATCGCCTTGACGGGGCATTCCCGGACACATTTGAAACAGTCCTGGCATTCATTGCGTTCCGTATAAATGGGCGGTGAGGCAGCCATAGGTCATTTCCTGCTTTGTAATTTCTGACACAACAGTTTCAAAACCGAGATGGTCTGAGCGTTCTGATGCAATTCCCCGTCAATGAGGATATTCGGGCCGTGATTGCACTGTCCCTGGCAGAGATGCCCCTCCAGCGCGACACGATTCTCCAACTGCTGCCCGGCGATAAAATTTTTGATGGCGGCGACCGTATGGTTGTTGCCGCGGCAGAAGCAGGAGCTGCCCATGCAGACGCCGACCTGAATCCGGTTTGGCGGGGAGGGCGCATCGGAGGAAGGCGAGTCGTTCGGAGTGTCGGCCTTGTTCCGGTTCGGCGCGCCCCGGAACTCTTCGGCCTGCGCCGCATCCTCCAGAACCATGCGTCCCGGATAACAGCGATATTCTTCCCGGGGATGCCGGGGCGTGCAATCCATGACCAGAACATTGGCGCCCCGCCGCAGGCTCGCGGCATGAATATCCCGTCCGCCAACCGTTGCCAGAGCGGATGTGCTGGGGATCTCGGCGCTGGGGCAGAGATGCCGCACCAGGGCAATCACTTTGAGGACCGCGGCGGCGGAATTCGGATCCTCCGGCGAAGGGGATGAGCGATTCTGCGCCAATTCCGCCGGCCAGATATAGGGACCGATCAAAACCATATCCGGATCGAGTTTGCGAATCATTTCCAGATCGTCCACCAGGCTGGCCCGGCTTTGTCCGGGAAATCCCACGAAAATGCCGCTTCCCACCCGGTATCCCATCTGCTTCATCGCCGACAGCAGCGGCAGACGGCTCCGGGCATCCTGGCAATACCGGGCGTGAAGGAACCGGTACAGGGTGGTGTTGGACGTCAAAAAACGCAGGTAGTAGCTGCCGGCGCCCGCCTGCCGCCAGGCGTGTAACTCGCTTTCGGTCCGTTCCCCCAGACTCAAGCCCACTTCCAGTTCCGTCTCGTTTCGAATCCCGCGAATCAGCTCCGAAATCCAATCTGAGGAAAGCCCCAGATTGCACCCCGACTGAAGCACGATCCGTCGGCACCCGGCCGACGCCGCGGCGCGGGCCGACGCCAGGACTTCCTCCGAAGACAACCGGTACCGCGCGAGGGATTTGTTCCCCGCCCGGAGTCCGCAGAACCCGCAGTCCTCATCGCAACCGTTCGAAATCTTGACCGTGCCCCACAGGGCAATTCCCGGATCCAGAAACCGCCGGCGAATCTCATCGGCGCTTTGCCAGAGCATCTCCAGCGCCTCGGGCTGTTCCTCGTCCAGCCAGCGGAGCAAAAATTCCTGGCGGCTGCGGAAATTCACCGGCAAGTCGGTGCTGTGTGTTTCTGGCGTCATGGCCTGATGCCTCACGTGCGGGCGGATAATTCCTCGATCAGCGCATCCCGCGCCATTTCAAACGTGCACTGCGGCAAAACCTTGCCGCCCACGAGTATCGTCGGACCGTTGCTGCAGTTTTCCGAACAGAAATTCGCGCGAACGTCCACGCGATTCTGAAGGCTGTTTTCTTCCACGTAATGGACCATCGCGTGCAGGAGCTTCTGGGAGCCGCGGACAAAACACGCCGTCCCCGCGCACACCTTCACCGAAACCCGGTTGTCCGCCTGCCCGTCGATCAGCGGAATATCTTCCGTTTCAAGCCGGCGGCGATTGTGATAATGGGTATGCAGTTTTTGATGCGCGGCAGGGCCGCCAACCTCGCCCAGATGCGTCTGATAGCACTGGGTGATAAAGGGATTGTCCTGCGACTTGTGCAGAGGAAGTCTCTTGTCGGCCTCGTACAGGCTCCGGGTCCGGATCGCCCGAATCCGGCCGTTGCCGCTGATGGGCTGACCCGCGCCCCCGATACATCCGCCGGGACACGACATCACTTCGATCACATCGTATTCGGCGTTGCCGGCTTTGACCTTCTCGGCCACCACACGGGCGTTGGCCAGACCGTGCACGATGGCGATGCGGACCGCCGTCCCATTCAGGCTGACCGACGCTTCGCGCAACCCGCCTTCGCCGCGGACTTCGTGAAAATCCACTTTCGTCAGCGGTTTTCCGGTCACTTTTTCCGCGGCAAATCGGAGAACCGCCTCGCTGACCCCGCCGGAATTTCCGAAGATCACACCGGCTCCGGTATGGAATCCCAGCGGCATATCGACGCTTTCCGGCTCCAAGGCCTGAAAATCGAGCCCCGCCTCCTGAATCAGCCGCGCTAGCTCCTGCGTGGTCAGAACTATATCCACATCGGCGAGTCCGTTGTGGGCAAATTCCGGCCTCTTCGCCTCGAACTTCTTGGCGGTGCAGGGCATGATCGAAACAACGACCAGATCTTCCCGGGCCACGCCCAGTTGTTTCGGCAGCAGGTCCCGCGCCAGCGAACCGAACATCTGCTGGGGAGACTTGCAGCTGGACAGATTGGGGATCAGCTCCGGATAATACTGTTCGGCAAACTTCACCCACGCCGGACAGCACGACGTGAAGATTGGCAGGTTTTGCCCGCTCGTCTTGCGGTGCAAAAACTCCGTCCCTTCCTCGATGACGGTCAGGTCCGCCGTGAAGGAGGTGTCGTAAACGGCCTTGAATCCGATCATCTTCAGCGCCGCCGCGATGCGACCCATCATCTCTTCGCTGGAGGGAATCCCGAAACATTCGCCCAGCGCCACCCGCACGGCCGGGGCGACTTGCACCACCACCGCTTTTTTCGGATCGTTCAGGGCTTTCCAGACCGCTTCGTTTTCCGACTGGGGCATCAGCGCTCCCGTCGGACAGGACGCCGCGCACTGCCCGCAGTTCACGCACTCCACGTCGGAGAGATTCTTCCCAAAAGCGGGCAGCACCATGGCCTGGCTTCCGCGATAGGCAAAATCAATCGCGCCGATCCCCTGAATTTCGCTGCACACCCGCACGCAATCGCCGCAGAGGATGCACTTGTTGGGGTTGCGTACCAGCGACGGCGACGAGGTGTCCAGCTCCGCGGGTTTCTGGAGCGATTTGAACCGCACTTTTTCGATGCCCATGCGGCGGGCAATCGCCTGCAGTTTGCAGGAGTCGCTTTTCGGACACGTGGTGCAGTTGCCCTCGTGGTTGGCCAGCAGAAGCTCCAGGGCAATCCGCCGAATCTCGCGGATTTCTTCCGTGCTTGTCCGAATGTTCATCCCCGGCTCCGGAGGCGTCGAACAGGCGCCCATAATTCCCCGCCCTTCCACCTCCACCAGGCAAAGCCGGCACGCGCCGTAGATGCTCAGCTCCGAATGATAACAGAACGTCGGAAGCTCGATCTTCGCCTTGCGCACCAGCTCCAGCAGATTGCGCTCGTTCTCAATCCGTATCTCACGTCCGTCTATGGTAAGAGTTGCAGGTTTCGTCATGGTTAGCAGACCTCCACCGCGGCGAACTTGCACGCTTCCACGCAGGCGCCGCATTTGATACAGGTGTTCAGGTTGATGTGATGGGGTTTCTTTTTCTCCCCGCGGATGGCGTTGACGGGGCATTTGCGCACGCAGGCTCCGCAGCCCACGCACTTGCTTTCATTAATGATGATCCGGCTCAGCGATTTGCAGCGGCCGGTCGGACACCGCTTTTCGTGAATGTGGGCTTCGTATTCGCTCCGGAAGTATCGCAGCGTGGAAAGCACCGGATTCGGCGCCGTTTTGCCCAGGCCGCACAGCGATCCCTTCTGGATGGCGCGGGCCAGCTTCTCCAGCAGCGGAAGCGTCCCTTCGTCCGCTCGGCCCTCGATAATATCATCCAGCAGCGCCAGCATCTGCTTGGTGCCTTCCCGGCAGAGAACGCATTTGCCGCACGATTCCCGCTGCGTAAAATCCATGAAAAACCGGGCCACGCTCACGATGCAGGTCTGCTGGTTCATCACCACCAGGCCGCCCGAGCCGACCATCGCCCCGACGCCCCGCAGCGCATCGTAATCCAGCGGAAGATTGACATGGTCCTTCGTCAGGCAGCCGCCCGAAGGCCCGCCGATCTGAACCGCCTTGAATCCCTCCTGGGTAATGTTGCCCAGGTCGTCCGTCACCCCGCCGCCGATGTTGAACACCACCTCGCCCAGCGTGGTGCCCAGCGGAACTTCAATCAGTCCCGTGTTGGCAACGTGGCCGGTCAGCGAAAACGTCTTGGTTCCGGGGGCGGCCTTCGTTCCCAGCCTGCCAAACGCCTCCGCGCCGTCGCGGATGATCCGTGTCACCTGCGCCAGCGTCTCTACATTATTAATGATTGTGGGTTTGCCCCACAACCCGTTCTGCGCCGGGAACGGCGGCTTGGGGCGAGGCATCCCGCGCAGCCCCTCGATGGAGGCGATCATCGCCGTCTCTTCGCCGCAGACAAACGCGCCAGCCCCTTCCTTCAACTCGCAATGGAGGCTCAGCCCGGTGCCGAACACGTTGCTGCCCAGAAATCCGGCTTTTTCCGCATCCGCCACCGCCTGCTTCATCCGCTTCACCGCCAGAGGATACTCCGCCCGGATGTACACATACGCCTCATCCGCGCCGATTGCCCGGGCCGCGATCATCAGTCCCTCGATCACGCTGTGCGGATTGCCTTCCATGACCGAACAATTCATGAACGCGCCCGGATCGCCTTCATCCGCATTGCAGATCACGTATTTCTTGGCGCCGCTCTGAATCCTCGCCGCTTCCCATTTTCGGCCCGTGGGAAAACCGCCGCCCCCGCGGCCCCGCAAGCCGGATTTGCTGATTTCCTGGCAAATGCCCTCCGGCGTCATCTGCGTGTACGCCTTCCGCGCCGCTTCATAGCCTTTCATGGATACATATTCGTTCAGGCTCTCCGGATCCAGGTACCCGATTTCCTTCAATACCACATGCTTTTGGCGGTTGAGAAACGGAATTTCCTTTGCGCCGCGAAACGTCTCGCCCGTATCGGGCTTGCGGTACAGCAGCCGCTCCACGAGCTTTCCTTCCCCCAGCGTGGCGGCAACGATTTCTTCGACATCGGAGGGCTGGACGCGCAGGTAAAGGATTTCGTCCGGCAGAATCGTCACCAGCGGCGCCTGCGAACAGATTCCCTGGCACCCGCTCCGCGTGACGGGAATGGAGCCTTCTTCCTTGTCCGCCTTGAATTCCACGGCAACCGGAACTCCCAAACTGGTGATATGCTTTACGAACGCCTCGTACACCGCTTCGGAACCGTTGGCTCGGCAGCCCGTTCCCGCGCACACGATAATTCGCCGTCCGGCCACCGCCGGCAAAGCCGCCTTTCGACCTGAAGGGGTTTTTTCCGCAATTGTCATTTTTCATTCTCCTTTCGGTCCGAGGCGGCTTTCTCCTGAGCCTGGATGGACTCAATCAGCTCCACCGCCTTGGCCGGCGTCATTCGACTGTGCACTTCGCTGTTGACCATCACCACCGGCGCCAGGCCGCACGCACCCAAACACGCCACCGTTTCCACCGTGAAGAGCATGTCCGGCGTGGTTTTTCGTTCCTCGGTCACGTTGAGTTTCGCCCGCAGAGCTTCCAGAATGGGAATCGACTGCTTCACGTGGCACGCCGTCCCGTCGCACAGGCGAACTACATATTTGCCTTTGGGCTCCAGCGCAAAGTAGCTGTAGAACGTCGCGACGCCAAACACCCTCGCCGGGGGAATTCCCAGCGCCGTCGCCACGTAATTCAACACTTCTTCCGGCAGGTATCGGTATTCGTTCTGAACCGCCTGCAAAATCGGGATCAGCTTGGACGGCTGCCGCTTGTAACGATCAAGAATGACGCATACGGCCTCAAACTTCCGAGACCGTTTGCTCGCCTGGGATAAAGTTGCTTGCATCGGTAATGGTTCCTCCGACGGATTGATCTTTCTTCAGCGTATCTGCAAGATTCCGTGATAATGCCGCTAACGAGTAATACAATTCCTCGTTCTGAACAATAACATGACCGGGCAGCTTCAGGCTCACCGGTGAAAAGTTCCAGATCGCCCGGATGCCGCCCTCCACCATCAGATCGGCCACCGATTGGGCGCATTCGCCGGGGACCGTGATGATCCCGATCAGAACATGCATGCGGGAGGCCAGGTCTCTCAGCCGGTCCACATGCAGTACATGACGGCCGTAAATCTCGGATCCGACTTTCCTCGGATCGGTATCGAATGCCGCCACGATATGCACGCCGTAATTTTTGAGCCGTTCATACCCCAGTAAAGCGGAACCGAGGTTCCCCGCCCCGGCCAGGAACGCTTCATTCACCTTGTTCCACCCCAGAAAATTCTCGATCGCGACAATCAAAGGAGTCACGGGGAATCCCACGCGAGGCCGTCCGGCCGTACCGGTGACCTCCAGGTCTTTTCGCACCTGGGTCGGATCCAGATCCAGTTCCTTCCCGATGTCGCTGCAGGAGATGCTTTCAATCCCTTCCGCCGTATAGCGGTGGAGAAGATGAAGATAGACCGGAAGACGTCGTAACGTCGCCTGCGATACTCCGCTGATTGTCGGCATCTTCATCTCCATGTCAAATAGAGAAAAATATATCGAGAAAACATTCTCGTATTGAATATACAATATTCGAAATCATCTTGTCAATCCTTAAAAATATTTTATAAACTATTATATTGCAATTGTTTATAGTTATTATCCGAAAAATTATTTCATTTTATTGCATGGAAAGTTTAAAAATTCCCGTTTTTTCTGTTTTATCATAGATAAATAACCGGGGTATCACCGGCCCGCTGATTCGGGGATATTTCATCCGCAATTCCGCGC
>CAZOTP010000061.1:0-13787 GCA_964582655.1 uncultured Pirellulales bacterium
CTAACTTATGCCTGGCAAATACGATACTAACGTTTTTTCCCCGGCAGCCCCCTTTTGTTAGCCTCCGAAACGTGAAAATGACACGCTCCCGAAAAAAAAGATGAAATTTCCGGCATTTTGGGCATACTAACTATTATATACAAGTTACGCGGTTACGGATAAGGACACGGCTGGATCCCTGGAGTTAGCGAAATTTATATGACGGCACCCGAGGACTTTGAAAAACAGTTTAACGAGCTGATCGCCCATCGCGCGGCCCGGTTATTGCGGGTCGCCACCTGCGTCCAGCAGCAATGCGCCGACGAAAAACAGATGACCCGGCCGATGCTGGGAGAGATTCTGACCCATTCGGCCCTGATGGAAGAGCTTCTGGACACGTATGGGGCCCGCTCCAACCAGAAATGGTACGGCTTCCGGTCCATCGTCGCCGCGCTGAAACTTTTTGCCGTTGTCAGCTATGAGCTGCTGCATATCGAACACGCCTGGCCGGCCTACCATCTGCTGCCCATCGAAGGCGCGTTTGGCTCCGATACCGTCGAGGCGCTGGGGTTCTGCAAAACGGTCGTTCGCGCGGCCGCAACCCGGCTTCTGGAGGAAGCCTCCCAGCGGCAGATCCCCATCCCGCAGGATATTCCGCAAGCCTGTGAATACGAAGAACATTATCCCCCCGGGCGACTGCCTCACGACCGGGCCTCCCGGCAGATGGAGAGCGTCAGCCAGACCGTCACCCTTCTGGCGACGGCGTATCTGAACGGCGCGGCGGAAAGCCATATCCTGCATCCCGACCTGACCCGATCGATCCGGCCCGAACAGTTCGCCGCTTTCGCGCAGGAATCCGCGACCGAGGAAAATCTCCGCGAAATCAAATTTCGCTTTCACAATCTCCAGTCCCTTTACGACACCTATGTTTCCCAGACCGACACCGAAGGGCTGGATCAGGAGCTACCCACGCTGCGGGGTCACATCAGCATTATTTATCACCTGATGAAGCTGGCGACGGACCTGGCGCACCATTACGAACGGCATGTCAGTCGGCGATCGGGCACCGTCATCCACAACGACCGGCGGCTGGTGGACAGCGACCTTCTTTTGAAATACCTCATCCAGTACGCGGTCCGCTACGCGGGTCTGTATCTGGCCGCGGCCCAGAAACTCTGCCAGGACATGCTGAAACGCTATGCCGAAGTGGGGCGCATCGAAGTGAATGTTCCGCGCTATCGCGGGTTCCACGTCCGGCCCTGCACCCTGATCGCGCGGTTGGTCAAGCATTACGGCAGCGAAGTGAAAATGGAGCTTCAGGGGCAGACCTACAACGCCGGGGCGCCCCTGGACATGTTCCGCGCCAACGAAATGATCAACGCGGAAAAACGCCGCATTGTTGCGCAGGAAATCGACCGGCTGAACCTCGTTCAGGAGGAGCGCACGGACAGACCCCTGGAAGAAGTCATCCGCGGGGTAGTCCTGACGCTGGCCGAACACGGGAAACTGGTCATCTACGAGCAGCCTCTGCAGCTGACCAATCCCGTCAAACGCAAAGACGGACTCATGCTCGCGCAAGTCATCGAGGAAATCGGACGGCTCCAGGCGATGGGAAAAATCGAAATCGACACGGAAGTCCCGGTGGCCTTTGTCGGCGACAAGCGTGTCCTGGCGGATATCAAAATCCTCTCCGACGCGGGCTATGGCGAAGACCGCTTCGGCAACAATGTCCCTCTGCCCGACACTCTGGCGTACCTGCGGCATTGACGGAGCCGCCGCCGGCCCTTCCCTCCCTACTGCATGTTGTACGCCATAATCTGCTTTTTGATCATGCGGAAATCTTCCTGGTTGAACGGCATTGCCATCCAGTTCGTGGCCCCGCAGGCGATTGCCTCATGGCCGTAAAAGATTTCATCGCAGATCGCGATAATCGGAATCTCGCTGAATTGCCTGCATACGGCGTTAAATTCGTCCCGGGCATGCGGATGAAAATCGGCGAAGACCGCATCCACCGAATTGGACAGGTACTGCCCCGCTTCGTCCAGCGTATTGGCGACATACAGGATGAATCCGTTGTCTTCCAGATAGAAGGTCAGCAGGTTGATTTTGCTGCTGTGATTGCTGATAATCAGCACACGGCCGGAGAGTTTCTTCTGCTGGCTCGCCTTGGCCGTTTTTCCCACCAGCGCCCGCTCCATTGCGCGGTATAAAAATTCCTCGCAGTCCTTGCCGTTGAGGCACTCATCCACGCCGGCTTTCTGCAGAACTCCGCGGTCCTCCTCCCGGGAAATCATGACCAGCGTCGCGGTCGCGCCCGAAACCGACTCCACAAATCCTTTGAAATCCGGTTCCAAGGCCCATCGCGTCGATTCGCTGAAAATCAGGAGATCGGCGGGATTCTCGCGAATCTCGCTGATGACCTTCGTCAGTGAATGAACATACTGCACTTCATACCGCTGGCTGGCGCTTCGCGTCTCCAGCATCCGCTTTACCGTTTCGTCCGCCTTGCCCGCGACGAGCACGCGCAGGCGTCCGGTATTTTTGAGTTTGTGGTGGAGTTCCACGAAATGCTGTTCCTGCCACTTCACCCGCAGGACTTCTTCCTTTTCCACGCTCTGGCAGCCCAGCTCCAGCCAGGCTCCGTCCTTCGTCTCGCGCTTCTGCATCCGGATAATCGTCAACTGGCATTTTTTCACCTTGCCGCCGGGGACGTTGAACACCACTTCGACCAGGCGGCAGGGGATAAAATTGCTGTCCACGCGAAGACACATTCCCGACTTTGAAATATCCTTGATCAGAACGCTGTATTCCTTGCGTTCTCCGGGTTTGACATCCGTCAGCCGGACCAGCGTGCCGATGTAGTTCACCTCGAACCGCTCCTCGCGGCGCTGCTGACGGCCCATCTCTTCGCTCATCTTCGAGTAGGTCGCGTCGATTTCCCTTCGGCGTTCGGCGACCATCTGCTCGAGTGCGCGCAGGTCTTCCACGCTGCACTTCCAAACAAACTGTTGCATCTCTTGCGAATTCATTTCCCATTCTCACGAAAACGTTTCGATGCCCAATCGTGTCAACGAGACTATACTCCCTATCGGCGGCTGGCGTGGAGCGGTTCAGCTTTCCGGCCGGAATTTTTCCTGTCCCTCATTCCCGCCTGCCGGATCTTTGCCATCAACAGCCGTATCTCATTGCTGCAAAATGACTTACACGCTAAAAACAGCTCCCGGATGCAGGCTATCGCCCCCAACACACTGACTGTTCCCCCATACATATGGGACGCAATATCCCATCAGGCCGATCATTTCCGGCGGAATCGCGGGCTTGTTCAATGATCCACCGGCGAGCCCAGAATCGATGTGAGTCTGGCGAGTTTTTCCTGGAGCATATCGGGCGAATCGGCTTCCACGTTCAAACGCAGCAGAGGCTCGGTGTTGCTCGGGCGGCAGTTGAACCACCAGTCCTTGTATTGAATCGTAATTCCGTCGAGATCATCGATTTTTCCATCGGAAAAGGTTTTTTTCAGCTCGTCCAGCACCGCCTGCTTATCTTCGACCCGGAAATTCACTTCCCCGCTGCCGGCGTACCGCTTGAGCGGCTGAATCAACTGGCTGAACGGCCGGTCCGACGCCGAGAGAATATTCAGCAGATGCACCATCGTAATCATGCCGCTGTCGGCGTAGAAATTGTCGCGGTAGTAAAAATGCCCGCTCAGCTCGCCGCCGAAAACGCCCTTGGTGTCCTTGAGCGTTTTTTTCATGAAGGCGTGCCCCACGCGGTCGCGCCGGGGCACTCCGCCATTCCGCTGCACCTCTTCGGGCACCACGCGGCTGGAACGCAGATCATACACGATCGCGGAGCCCGGATTCTTCTTCAGGAAATATCCCGCCAACAGCGCCGTCATGATGTCGCAGCCGACCGTCGCGCCCGTCTCATCGACCACAATCAGCCGGTCCGCGTCGCCGTCGAAGCAGATCCCCACGTCCGCCTTCTTCTCCAGCACCGTTTTCTTCAGCTCCGCCAGGTTCGCTTCCACCAGCGGATTGGGATCGTGCCTGAAATTCCCGTCGTGGGAAAAATTCAGAGGGAGAATTTCAATGTTCAGATCGCCGAAAATCGCCGGCACCCATTTGCCCGCCATGCCGTTGGAGGCGTCAATCGCGATTTTCAGTCTTCGCGTATTGCTGCTGAGAAAGCTCAGGACGTGCTGGCGATACGGCCCGGTGAGATCCACCGCGGTTACCCTGCCCTTGCCCGCCGCTTCCGTATGGCGCAGCGCCGAAGCGATATGTTCAATTTCCTTGAGACCGGTATCCCCGCCGATCGGCCTTGCCTGCACGCCGCTGATTTTGAATCCGTTGTACTGGGCGGGATTGTGGCTCGCCGTCGTCTGCACGCCCCCGCAGGTATTGAGATGATTGACGGCAAAATAAATCTGGGGCGTATCGATCAGACCGATATCGATGACGTTCGCCCCGGAACTGTTCATCCCGTGGATCAGCGCCGCCGACAATCCCGGACTGTGCGACCGCATATCACGGCCCACGACCAGCGACTGCATGCTTTCCTGGCCTCGGTCATATCCCCTCAGCAGAGACCGGAGAAACTGGGCCGTCGCATGCCCGATCTTCCACGCCGCCTCTTCATCGATCTGGGTGGGGTACACCCCGCGAATGTCATACGCCTTGAAAATGGCTTTATCCATGCCGTCACCTCAACTGGTTGGTAGTGGAGAAAATCGTGTCAACGGTTCGCCTATCGGGAAAAGGGGCCTTCCTCCTGGGAATCCTCCGGGGGGGACGCATCCTCCTCGTATTTCCAGCGGTCCGCATCCTCGATGTCGTCCATTTCCCGCTTCATAAAATCGAACATCTTCTTCTGCATCGGCGCGAGGTTCTGATAAAACCGGAGCATCGCCTGATAATACTGCACCAACTGCTCCAGACGGAACAACTGCAGCTTCTGCAGGCACTCGGGCTCCTTTATCGTACTGAACGGATTGCACCGCAGGATCACCCGCCCCGCCGGGTCCCGCTGATAAAATTCACATTGTTCACACATCAGCATCGATTGCGTCTCCGAATCCTCGGACAGCCCGCCATGCTATGCCAAAACCCTCCGCAAAGCAAGCCTCATTCGCGGTTCCCCGGAATTGCCTTGGCGACGGCACTCCGACCGGCCTGCGATTGGCAGGCATAAAAAAAGGCAGCGACAGGCTGCCTTGTTTGCATCCAAATGGAATTTCGGTTTAGAGATATTCTTCCAGGAACCGGTCCAGGGCCTCGGGCAGTTTGCCCTCGATATCATAGGTTCCGTTGGCCAGAGCCTGGCGAACTTCTTCCACCTTTTCCGCCCGGATCTCGGGCATTTCCGCAATTTTGCTGAGAAACTGGGCGACGGGCGAGATTTCCACCCGGTCGGACTGCGATTCCGCCGCCGCCGCTCCGCTGGGGGCTGCCGCCTTGGCGGGGCTGTCCGGCCGAATCGCCGACACGCCTGAATACCGGTTGATACTGTTGATGTTGTTCATCGTTTCGGTCCCTTACAAGTTTATCCTGCGTTTCGTAACTCCAACTTGTGGCTTACCCAAACCACAACATATTGTAGCGATCCTTTCGGGATCCTTTTCTCTTGGTTGTCTTGCCACTGCATATATCGACGAGGTCTTTTGATAAACTTGAATAAAAGAACGTCATTCCCGACCTCGGGAGACCCCGATTTTTACTATTATTATCCCCTTTTTTCCCCAATTTATCGGACGTTTGAAAACCGGGGTATTATTACTTGAGTCAATTAATCTTACCTATTTTACCAATCTTATTTATATTAATTCTATTCCTGTCCAATAACTGGGCCTACAACATATAGTGTTACACTGTTTTTGCGTAACAGATTCTCCGTTCTGTCGCAAAAAAAATTATTTCTTCCTTATATTTTTATGAGAAGAAAACGGTGTGTTTTCTGCGTGTTTTTTGGAAATCCGACCGCCAATGGAAGAAAACGGGACAGGTAATGGCTGTTTTCATCCCTTTTCCGAGAGGGTTTTGCGTTTTATCGTGAAGATCGGGAGGGGATATTCCGCTTTCAGCCGTCTTTGCGAAGCGGATCGGCCTTTTCCTTGGGCCAATCTCGCAAGTCCACATACTGCATGGTATCGAGGGAGCGGAATTTTTTGAACGTCCGGTACAGGGTGGAGAGCTTGTATTTGAAGTCCGCCTCGTGGAACGGAAGCGAACGGCCCACCGCCGCCCCCCAGCGGATTTCGGTCATATTGTTGGTAAAGAGGGTCAGATGCGAATGCGTCGAGCTGATTCGGCCCTCGTAATTGCTGACGTCCAGCACCGCCAGCTCATTCCAGATTCGATCGGTCCGTGGGAGCTGCTCATCCATCTGGAGAATCTTGGTCAGCACTTCCAGGCCTGCCAACCCGTCGGAATTCGAGATCGTCCCTCCCGGCTCGGGTATCGAACCGTGAATCCCGTCCAGGCGGATCAGATGACAGCTTACCGGGGCATAGGGCAGCACCACGCCTTCCGGATCCAGGTAATAGGTTTGCTGGTGCTGTTTTACCGACGCAATGGGCTGGCGGAATTCGCAATCCAGTTCGACCCGCCCGTTGTAAAACTTGCGAATCCGATTCACCTTTCTGATCCAGGGATTTCGCTCCAGATTGGCAACCCAATCCGGCGTCAGATCCTTTTCCAGTAGAAAATCGTCACGGCGAATCCCTGACGAGAGACACACCATCTCGATCAGTTCTTCGCCGGCCCAGCGGGGAGGATTTTTCAGGGACACGGTCAGAGACACTTCGCGGGCCTGCGCGATCCGGTGCACATAGCCATCGAGATACCGAAATCCCAACACCAGCGTCACCGCCGCCGCGCCCAATAGCGCCAGCATCCCCGTTTTCTTCCGCATCCAGACAAACGAGTCCGTCCGGGTCCATTCCTGTAGCCAATGGAGCAGACTGGTATTTTTCTTCGCTTTGCTCTTTCGGGCCATGGTGCTTGCTTCCTGTTGTCGTATTCGTTCACCGCTGATTTTCGTCATCGCTTCCGGCTCTCCCTGCGCAGAGACCCCTTGCGCAGACACAGATATCCTATCGGCGAAACCGGGCAAAACTCATGAATGGAAGGACTCTTTGGCAAAATCGGTAACATACCGAACCGCATGGATCCGTCCTGAATCCGTCGGACATCAAACCGACAGGTTTGACGGGGCCCGATGGTGGGAGGTAATCTTCCGCTGCCAGGCCCTTCGAACAAGGATGTCACAGAGTTCCGGCATGGATATTCCGATGCGGCGGGCGGCTTTTGGGACCAGTGAATGCGTTGTAAAGCCAGGCAGGGTATTGACTTCCAGAAACATCGCCTGGCCGCGGGAATCCAGAATCAGATCCAATCTGGCCAGATCCCGGCAATCCAGGACATCAAACGCCCGCAGGGCCTGTTGCTGAATCTCCCGGATTTTCTCTTCCGGAAGCCCCAGATCGAAGAGGTACTGCGTCGTATTCAGCTCATACTTGGCATGATAATCGTAAAATTCCTCCGTCGAACGGACTTCCATCACCGGCAAAACCTGCCGGCCAATGATTCCGACCGTCAGCTCTCGCCCGGAAACAAACTGTTCCACCAGGGTATCGCCAAATTGGGTCAGACACCCGCACGCCGCCCGAACCGCATCCGGGAGGGTTTTTGCGATAGTCACTCCCACGCTGCTGCCCTGACAATTGGGTTTGACCACGCAGGGAAGCCCCAGCGGCTCGATCAAATCCACAAGCCTCCGGTCCGCCGGATGGACGCCGGAAAACGCGGAAGCCGGAAGGAGACAGGACGCGGGCGTTCGCAGCCCGGCTTTCGCAAAATACTGTTTTGTCTGCTGCTTGTTCATCGCCCGGCGGGAGGCCAGCGAATCACTTCCCACAAAGCAGATACTCCGCTGCTCCAGAATGGCCTGCAATTGTCCGTCCTCCCCGAACATTCCGTGAAGAACGGGGAAAACCAGATCATAATCCTCCAGATCCAGCGGGGAGAGATCGTCGGGGAGGATGTCGGATTCATACACCAGATGCCCGGCCTTCCGCAGGGCGCCGGCGACGGCCGCCCCGCCTGCCAAACTCACCTCGCGTTCCGCGCCGGGGCCGCCTCGCAATACCAAAACCGTCAACGCTTCCATGAATGGCTTTTCACTCCGTTGGGGTGCGGGAGCAACGTCCGTCGGAAAACGCTCCCGCTCTTACCGCCAGATTTCCAGTTCGAGTTCCAGTTCCACCTCGAATCGCTGGCGGACTTTTTCGCGCATCAGATCGATTAATTTCAGGATATCAGTGCTGGTCGCCCCGTCTTCGGCGAGGATGAAATTCGCATGCCGTTCGCTGATGACCGCGCCTCCGATTCGGGTGCCTTTGAGCCCGACCTTGTCGATGAGAGCGCCAGCCGAGAGGGCCCGGGGATTCTTGAAGACACAGCCGGCGTTTCGCGTGCTCATCGGCTGCGAATTTTTTTTGAGCATCCAGATTTCCTTGAGCAGCTTGCCAATCTTTTCCGGATCTCCGGGCACCAGCGAAAATTCCGCCTCCATGATAAACATCGCCAGGATATTCGTCGTGCGGTACCCGAAGAAGATGTCCTTTTGTTCCCGCTCGAATTCAAATCCGCTGCTGTCGATGAGCCTGACCTTTTCCACCGTGCTTCCAATATCCCCGAATCGGCCGCCCGCGTTCATTCGCACCGCCCCGCCGATGCTGCCGGGAATCCCCACCAGCGCCTCCATTCCGCTGAGGCCATGCCGGGCGGCGTACTGAACCAGCTCGCGCAAATCCGCTCCCGCTTCGGCGCGGAGGACATTTCCATTTACGGTAATTTTCCCGAAGTGGTTGCGTGTCAGATGGACGACCGCCCCGTTGACTCCTTCATCCGCGACCAGAAGATTGGACCCGCGTCCCAGGACATAGATCGGAAGCGATTCCTGGCGACAGCGATGAATCACATCCAGAAGCTGGGTCTGGTTCTTCGGCTCGATGAAATACCGCGCAGGTCCCCCCAGCCGGAACCAGGTATGCGGCGTCATCGGTTCATCCCGCTTAACAATCTCGTCCAAGCCTGCAAATAAGCTCATCGGCCAGATTTCCTATATTGCCTGCCCCCATCGTCACCACGAGGTCCCCCGGCTTTACCTGGCGGCACAAATACTCCAGAATTTCCTCAAATTCGGGTAAAAACCGCGCTTCTCCGCCCTGCCGGCCGATTTTTTCGGCCAACTGCCGGGCACTCACCTCTCTGCGGAGCTCTTCACTGTCCCGAACAAAGTAAATTTCCGGAAGCAATATTACATCCGCCTGCTGAAAACTCAAGGCAAAATCGTTCAATAAAAAGCGGGTCCGGCTGTGCTGATGCGGCTGAAACACACACCACAGTTTCCGTGGCTGGTAACGGGAACGGATGGCCTCCAGCGTCACCGAGATTTCGGTTGGGTGATGGGCGTAATCATCCAGGATCGTCACCCCCGCCGCGGTCCCCTTGAATGTCATGCGGCGTCCCACACCGCCGTAGTTGTCCAGCCCGGCGAGGATTTCGTTGTCCGAAAGCCCGCAGAGCCGCGAGAGCGCCGCCACCGCCAGGCTGTTCGCGACATTATGCCGCCCCGCCAGGGTCAGTTTCACCCGTCCCAGGTTGCGCCCCTGATACAGCAGATCGAAGCGGCCCATCCCGTTTTCATAGGCAAGATTACCCGGCTGCCAGTCGGCCGAGCCGTTGAGTCCGAAACTTTCGCACCGCGCCGAAGAGGACTGGATCGCCCGGCGGACCAGCGGATCGTCGCTGTTGGACACCAGAAGGCCCGTCGGCTGAACCCGGGACGCAAAATCCGAAAACGACTCCACGATTTCATCCAGATCCTTGTAGTAATCCAGGTGATCGGCTTCGATATTCAAAATCGCCGCCGCCCAGGGGTGCAGGTTCAAAAAGGAGCGGTCATATTCACAGGCTTCCACCACGAGCCGCCCGCCTGTGCCGGCACCGCTACCGGCATTGAGCTGGGTGACGTGCGCCCCCACGACAAAACTGGGTGACCGTCCGGCCTGGTGGAGCATGTACGCCAGCCAGCCGCTGGAGGTGCTCTTGCCATGCGTGCCGGATACGGCCAAGGTCGGCATCTGCCGGGTCAAATGCCCCAGCAGCTCGGCATACTTGAAGACCGGAATGCCATGCTCCACCGCCCAGGCCAGCTCGGGATTGTCCGCCTTCACGGCCGCGGAAACCACCAGACAATCCATCTGCTCCGGCATCGATTCCACATCATGTCCGATGTGTACGGCGATGCCGAGTTCCTCGAGGCGTTCCGTCGTCGGGGAGGCGGTCTTGTCGCTGCCGGTAACGATCTGGCCCCGGCGTCGAAGCACCTGCGCCAAACCGCTCATTCCGCACCCTCCGATTCCCACAAAATGATACCGAAGTGTCCGTGCCAGTTCCGGCAACGCCGCCTGCCGGGTGGAAAATACAATTTCTTCCGGTTTCGTTTTGACCGGATATGCCGTATGAATCGCCACGTTCAACTCCCGCGGAAAAAAGGTTGTTCGTTTACTCGGATAACTGTTTCTTTCTCGTCCAAACGGAGCGGGAATGATAAGTATTTATTCAGTTTATTTTCCCCTCCCAGTCCCGCAATTCGTCGGCAATCGCATCGGCCGCATCGGGCCTTCCAAGCGTCGCCGCCGACTTCCGCATCGATTCCAGAATACCCGGTTTCAAACATTCTTCCAGCGCCTTTTTCAGCGAATTCGAAGTCATCTCCGCCTCCCGCTCATCGGTCACAATGCGTGCTGCGCCGCACGCCTCCAGCACCCTGGCGTTGTGCCGCTGATGCTGATCCTTGTGATAGGGATACGGCATTAGAATCGAAGGCGTACCCGTCGCGGTCAGTTCCGCCAGGGTGGAGGCCCCCGCCCGGCTGATCACCAGATCCGCCCCGTGCAAAACCTCGATCATCTTCTGCGAATACGCCCAGACCGCAGGCCGAATCAATGCCGTTTCATACGCCTGCCGAACCCGTTCATAATCCGAAGGCCCTGTGATCTGCACCATCTGCCAGTCCTTCAGTAAAAAATCTCCTGATTTTTCCTCTTTTGAGAGATATCGGATAAAGGCATCGTTCACATTTCGCCCGCCCTGCGAACCGCCCACAATCACCAGTGTCTTTCGATTCGGATCCAAACCCAGTTCCGCCAGCGCCGCCGCTTTTTCGATGCGTCGTGAAAATCCCATGCGAATCGGACAGCCCGTCGCCAGGCACCGATTCCGGAACCGGCCGAAATGTTCCAAGCTTGACTGCCACTGGATAAAAATCCTCTGCGCATACCGCATGCAGTACCGGTTTGCTTTTCCCGGCAGGGCATCGGGATTCAGCATAGCGGTGGGAATCCCCATTTTCGAGGCAACCTTCATCGCCGGACCCGAAGCGAACCCTCCCAGTCCCAGCACCGCCGCGGGCCTTGTTTCCTCGAACACCCGCCGGCACATGGCGACGCTCCGCCGCCACGCCCTCCAAAAAGGCCAAATCGCCCCCACCCGGGAAGGCAGAGGCAATACCGGCTGCGCGATATACCGAAATCCCGTCGGATCTAAAATCGTCTGGTCAATTTCCCTTGTTGTCGCCAGGAAGAGGAGTTCCGCCTCCGGATTCCGCTGGTGCAGGGCGCCAGCCACCGCCAGCCCCGGATACAAATGCCCGCCGCTGCCTCCGCCGGCGAAAATATAGGTTGCTGGAGCCATGTTACGCCGCCGCCGGCTCCGGCGTCGGATGCGCCATCCCCTGACGGGCGATATTGACCAATACTCCCGCCGCGGCCGCGGTAATCACCAGCCCTGTTCCCCCCGCGCTCACAAAAGGCAGGGCAATTCCCTTCGTCGGCGCCAATCCCGTGACCACCAGCATGTTCATCGCGGCCTGTGCCCCCAGGGTCGCGGCAATCGAAAAGGCCACCAGCCTGCCCAGCCGGTCGGGAGCGGAAAAGATAATCCGCATGCACACAATCATCATAATAATGTACAGTCCCACGGCCAGTACACAGCCGGCGAATCCCAGCTCCTCGCCGATGACCGCGAAGACGAAGTCCGTCGTATCTTCCGGCAGCCAGCCCACCTTGACGGTCCCCTGCCCCAGCCCCGTTCCCCAAGTTCCACCCGACCCGATCGCCATGATCGACTGCTTGGCATGGTATGCGCTGGCCATCTCCTGGGGCGCATCGTCCCCGTGCAGATAGGCCTGGATCCGGTTCCATCGGTATTCATTGCAGTACACCAGCACATAAAAGGCCAATGCCGCCAGGGGAATCAGAATCAGCAGATGCCACCAGCGGACGCCCGCCGCCAGCAGAATCGCGACGCCCACCGCACCGACCAGCGCGGCCGTCCCGAAATCCTCCTTGCCGATCAGGCCGGCCACCAGTCCCAGCAGCGCGCAGGAAGGGAGAAATCCGTAGCGGAACTGCCGCATCCGGTCCCCCATCCACCAGCCGTACACCGCCAAAAACATCGCCGTACACCACTTGGCCAGCTCGGAAGGCTGAAAGGTCAGACCGTACTGTTCCGGCCCGAACTTCAGCCAGCGGCGGGACTCATTTACCTCCCGGCCGATGCCCGGAATCAGCACCAGCACCAGGCAGACAACCGAAATCAGCATGAGATACAAAATCGGCGACCGCCAGATGTGTGTCGGATGCACGAGAAGTTTTTGGTAGTTCCATCGCCCCATCACCAGCAGAACCAGCAGCACAATGGGGGTAAACATCGCCCGTCGCATGGTGGCATATTTCCAGAAATGCCGATAATCGATCTCCTGGTCCAGGCTGGCCCCCGCCGAAAACACCATCAGCGCCCCCAGGCACACCAGCGCGCTGATGATGACCACCAGCCATGTTCCCGCGGTCGTTTCCGTTCGATACGGTTGGGCGATCTCGTTCATCGTATGATTCCTGTCACGTACCCCCGGATTTACCGTAATTTCAGCGTCGCCAGCGCCAGCGCCGCGAACGCGATTCCCATCAGCCAGAACCGGACCACCACCTGGGGTTCCGACCATCCCAGCAGATGGAAATGATGATGGAGCGGCGCACATCGAAAAATCCGCTTCCCGCCGCTCATCTTGAAATAGCCCACCTGGAGAATGACGCTGACGGCCTCCAGCACAAACACGCCGCCGGCAATGAACAGCAGCAGCTCATGGCGCGTCACAATTGCCCCGTACCCGATTGCGCCGCCCAGAGGCAGCGAGCCTGTATCCCCCATGAAGACCTGCGCCGGGTGGCAGTTGAAAAACAAAAATCCCAGGCATGCCCCGAAAATCGCGGCATAGAGAATCGACAGTTCGCCGGCGCCCCGAATCTGGGGCAAGAGGAGATAGCTCGCCCAGGTCTGGTTCGACAGGAGCCGGTAGAACGGAATATACTCGCTGGCCAGGTAGCACAGCAGCACAAACACCAGGCTGATAATTCCCATACAGCCCGCCGCCAGACCGTCCATGCCGTCGGTCAGATTGACCGCGTTGCTCGCTCCGGTGATGACAATGACCGTGATGATGGTGAAACCCGTAAAGCTCAGGGCAAATCCCTGTTTGTAAAAAGGCAGGAACAATCGTTTTCCATCCTGGACATCCCGAAAATCCACCAAATACAAAAACACGGCGATCAGCACGCCCAGCCCGATCTGAAACAGCAGTTTTTCCCACATATAGAGGCCGTCCCGCGAGCGGTTTTTAATTTTTTTTGTCAGTTTCAGCCAATCGTCGATTCCCCCCAGAGCGCCCAGCCAGAGCATCAG
>CAZOTP010000062.1:0-13744 GCA_964582655.1 uncultured Pirellulales bacterium
CCACCATCCGCAGCCGATCTCTCACAATGTCGTCGATCTCCTTTTTCGGCTTGCCGGTATGCTGCAGGAGAGGGAACGCCACATTTTCCAGTACCGACTGACTGTCGAACAGTGCCCCCGCCTGAAACAAAAAGCCGCACCGCTTTCGGACCGCCGTCAACTCTCGCTCCCGCCTATTGTCGATTCGCCCCCCGTCAAAATACACCTCTCCCTGGGTGGGTCTCAGCAAAACAATCAGATGCTTGAGCAAAACCGTTTTCCCGCATCCGCTGGGGCCGATCATGACCGTCGTCTTCCCCCGTTCAATCTGCAGGTCAATCCCCTTCAGCACCGGCTCCCGGCCAAACCGCTTGCTCACACCCCGCAGTTCATATAACATTCCATCACTGTGCGATGCCATTGATTTCTCAGATCTATCACAATTTCTTCTGTATATTTTTCATTTCTCAAATCAGCATCCGCGAGGTCCACAGGGATTCATAGATCGCCTTGAAAATGACCGCCAGCATGAAATCCAGAATCAAAATGGAAATAAAACTCCCTACAAACGCCTCCGTACACGCTTTGCCCACTCCCCGAGCGCCCCGTCCGCAGTAAAATCCCTTAAAACAGCTGATCATCGCAATGCTTGACCCGAAAAACACCCCTTTCAGAACCCCCGTCATCACGTCCCACTTCTCCACTCCCTCCGCGCTGAATCGCCAGTATGCCTCGCTATTAATCCCGAAATGCCACACGCTGATCACATAGCCGCCGACCACGCCCAGCAAATCCGCGTAAATGGTCAGGATCGGCGTCAGCAGAATACATGCCAGAAACCGGGGCAGCACCAGATGCCGGATCGGTTCCGCTCCCATCGCCCGGAGCGCATCAATTTGCTCCGTTACATGCATCGTACCCAGTTCCGCCGTCATCGCGCCGCCAACCCGGCCTGCCAGCATGACCGCCGCCAACACAGGGCCTAATTCTTTCACCACGGAAATATTCAATAAAACACCAAGCCGTTCTTGAAGCCCCATCCCCCTTAACTGGCTATAAGTTTGAACGGCCAGCGTCATACCTACAAAGCCCCCCGTAATCATCACAACCGGTACACTCTTTGTTCCGATTTCAAACATCTGAGTTAAAAAACGGCCTCTCGCTTCGCTGCCGCGTCCCCCCTGCCCTGGAAGCAGAAGGCTCACCCAAACCTGGGCAATAAATTGCCAGAATCGGCCAAATTCATCCAGCATCCCCATCCAGCGTTGTATAAACACCGGGTACGACAGCATACAACATCCGCAGCGCTAAGACTTTATAGTTTCCATCCAACCGGCTCGACCCATCAATACGTCTGTTCCTAGCATAAAACCGTTCGTTCCTGTTGTCAACTGTTTAAACTCTTGATATAATACGACTTTCATTCATCCAGGAGTGAACTGAATTATGTTGATTGTCATGCAAAACAACGCCACCGCCGGGCAGATTGAAAACGTCTGCCGCCGAATTCGCGAGTTGGGCTTTACGCCCAACCAGATTCCCGGTTCCACCCGTGTCGCCATTGGGATCACCGGCAACTCCGGCCCCATCGATCCTCAGAACTTCGCCTGCCTGGAAGGCATCGCCGAGTGTGTCCGCGTTTCCAAACCCTATAAACTCGTCTCCCGCGAAGTTAAACACGAAGACTCCTGTGTCACGATCGGCTCTCACACCATCGGTCCCAATACCCTTACCGTCATGGCCGGCCCTTGCTCCGTCGAATCCGAAGACCAGATTCTTGAGGTCGCCCATGCCGCTAAAACCGCCGGTGCCCACCTCCTTCGAGGCGGCGCCTTCAAACCGCGAACCAATCCCTATGCGTTCCAGGGACTCGAAGAAAAAGGCCTTCAGCTTCTCGCCAAGGCCCGGGAGGTGACCGGCCTGCCCTTCATCACCGAAGTCAAAGATACCGAAACTCTCCCCATGGTTGCCCATTACGCCGACATTCTACAGATCGGCGCCCGTAATATGCAGAATTTTTCCCTGCTCCAGAAGGCCGGAAAAACCGGAAAACCCATTCTTTTGAAAAAGGGCATGAGCTCCACAATCGATGAACTCCTCCAGGCGGCTGAATACATCCTCTCCCAGGGAAATTATAATGTTCTCCTCTGCGAACGGGGAATCCGCACCTTTGAAACGGCCACCCGGAACACCCTCGATCTCTCCGCTGTTCCCGTTATGAAAAAACTCTCCCATCTGCCTGTCATTGTCGATCCTTCGCATGGCTGCGGCCTGAACTGGGCGGTACCCCCTCTCGCCCGAGCTGCCGTTGCCGTGGGGGCCGATGGTCTTCTCATCGAAGTCCACCCCAATCCCCCCCGTGCCCTTTCCGACGGCCCGCAGTCGCTCAATATTCCCGATTTTCAATCCCTCATGACACAACTCCGCCCGATAGCGGAGTTGATGAACCGCATCCTGTAACGCACTTGCCGACATCCTTGCACTGGCTCACTACATGCAGAGGGAAGGAAATATCCCGATGGAAGAAGATCGATATCCCCTCCAAGACAAGCGGAACTTCGATGCCAATCCAGCCAAATCGCTATAACCTTCTTATTAATAATAAGATATGGCGATTTTTAGGACTCAACTTGATCCTTTGCTGGAAATAATTTCCATTGCTTTACGGAGATTCCTTTATACAATACAACTCCGGAATTAGAAGTGATGCAGCAACAGAGAGAAGGGGACAATGTCCTCGCGTGAGGTACAATGAACCAAGGGTGCTTATGCTGGCAAAACGTATTATACCATGCCTGGATGTGGATAAAGGACGGGTGGTGAAAGGCATCCAGTTTTTTCAGCACCGCGATGCCGGTTCCGTTTGGGAATGCGCCGTGCGGTATGAGCAGCAGGGAGCGGATGAGCTGGTTTTTTATGATATTACCGCCAGCCATGAAGATCGCGCCTTGACATTGGATGTGCTCCGGGAGGCTTCGGAACGAATTTTTATGCCCCTTACCGTGGGAGGGGGAATTCGCACCCTGGAAGATATTCGCCGGATGCTCAACAGCGGTGCGGATAAAGTCAGCATCAATACCGCGGCGGTGTTGGACCAGAGCTTGATACGCCAGGCAGCCCTCCGCTTCGGCAGCCAGTGCATCGTGCTGGCCATCGACGCCAAACGGGTGGAAAAGCACGGGCGTGAATTCTGGGAAGTGTACATCAACGGCGGACGAAAGCCAACCGGCATTGAAGTCATGCATTGGGTTCGCAAAAACCATGCCGACGGGGCCGGAGAAATTGTCCTCAACGTGATGAACGCCGACGGCACCAAAGCCGGATACGATCTGGAAATGACCGCTGCCGTCAGTGAAGCGGTCCCCATCCCGGTCGTCGCCAGCGGCGGCGCCGGAACGCCGGACGATATGTACCAGGTTCTCACCCGGGGCAAAGCCGATGCCGCATTGGCGGCCAGCATTTTCCATTTCGGCGAATATCGTGTCGATGAAGTGAAACACTATTTGCAGCGGCGAGGCGTACCTGTTCGCCTGACGGCCGAACAACCCGCGAAAATGGCCTGACGATGCAGACAGGAGAAATTCCTTTGGACAAACAACCCATATCCCAGCAACTGGCACGGGAAGCCCCGGCTCGAATTGATAAGTACTTTAATGCCGTAATCAAAATGCAGTCTTCGGATCTGCATTTGAAAGGCGACAGTGTCCCTCGCTATCGCATCAAGGGCGCTTTGCGGGAAGCGGCCGTCGATCCGATCCCGGAAGCGGAACTCGAATCCATGATCTTCGAAATTCTCAGTGAGGACCAGAAAGCGTTTCTGCTCAAGCACGGCGCTCTGGATTTTGCCTACGATTTCGGCGCCACGGACCGGTTTCGAACCAATGTCTATCGATCCCGCGGCAAATTGTCCCTCGCCGCCCGGCGGGTCAGCAGTAAAATACCGCCTTTTGAAACCCTGAACCTTCCCTCCGTGGTTGAAAAAATCGCGGAAAATCACCAGGGCCTGGTTCTGGTCACCGGTGTCACCGGATCGGGAAAAAGCACCACCATCGCCTCGATGTTGAATTACATCAATAAAAATCGCGCCTGCCATATCATTACGATCGAAGACCCGATTGAATTCGTATATGAAGATGACAAAGCGCTGGTCAGTCAGCGGGAAATCGGACAGGACGTTTTGAATTTCGAAGAGGGGCTCCGCTCCCTGATGCGGGAAGACCCCGACGTGGTGCTGATCGGGGAAATGCGGGATTATGAAACCCTCGTCGCCGGAATCAAGGCAGCGGAAACCGGCCACCTAGTGTTTGCAACCCTTCACAGCACCGACGCCTATCAGACGATTACCCGCATCCTGGACATCACCCCGCAGGTCGAGCGGCATATGATTCGACAGGCGCTGGTGGGAAACCTCCGGGCCGTCATTTCCCAGATGCTCCTGCCGACCATCAAGGAAGGAGTATCCCGCGTTCCCGCCGTCGAAATCATGATTTCCAATCCTTCCGTTCGAAAACTCATCGGCGAGGAGCGAGAAGTGGAACTCCCCACCGTCATTCGGTCCTGCTACAACGAAGGCATGATTGATTTTACCGAATGTTTGCGCCAATTGATTGAAAAAGAATTCATCGATATCAAAACCGCGTTTACGTATTGCAGCCGCCCGGAAGAATTGCGGATGGCCCTAAAGGGAATCCGTTCCACCTCCTCGGGCCTGACCGGGTAATCCCGCAGCATGGAGAATTACATGGACTATGCAGCCATCGCTCAGGCGGTAACGCCGGGCAATTACATCGCCATCTGGAAAGTGATCCTCTTTCTGGTTTTTTTCGGTCTCTGGGCATGGGTCGGGCAATGGCTCGACCGAGACACTCTGTATATTCGCGCCAACCGACTCATGTGGAACTACATCTATTTTGGAGCGGGCATGGTCGGCGTTCTGCTGTGTTTTTTTCTTCCGGCGCCTTTTATTGTCAATATCCTTCTGTTCCTGGTCATCTGGGGAACCATCACCTTCGCCTATGTCTTTCAGCGAAACGCCTCCGTTTCCCCCTCGGACCGGATTCTTACAATGGATCACCTCCAGTCGCTGTTTTCCCGCCAGCATCGGCCCAAAGAAGTCAAGCACCGGCTGGTTTTTGTATCCGCCAATAAAAATGTTATCCCCGTTCCCGCTCGTCAGGACGAAATGTTCGACAATTACGTCGCCGCGGAGGATTTGCTCTATGATATTTCCTACCGCCGCGTCAGCCGCGCCGAACTGCTTCCCATGGGAGAAACCTGCCAGCTGCGGTTCGTCATCGACGGCGTACTGGGCATAGGCGGAGAAAAGACTCGCCTTGAAGCCGAACAGATTATCGCCTATCTTAAGGAGATTTCCGGTCTGGACACCAAGGAACGCAGACGACCCCAGACCGGCTACTTCAAAACCGTCATCGACGGAGCCGACGTGGAATGGCGTTTTAAAACCGCCGGAAGCACGCGAGGCGAACAGATGGTTCTGGAGCGGATTGTAAAAGGCAAAATGATTAAAGTGGAAGAATTGGGATTCGACAGCCATCAGGCCCAGGCGGTCCGGGAATTAATCGAGAAAAAAAGCGGGCTGGTTCTGGTCAGCGGCCCTCCGGCTAGCGGCGTAACCACAACCCTCTACAGCATGATTCGATCCCACGATGCGTTTCTCCAAACCATCCACACCCTCGAAAAAGAACAGGAAATCCCCCTGGACAACATTACCCAGCACGTCCTGGATGTTTCCGATCCCGAAAAAACCTCCGCTCGGCAGCTCCAGGCCGTGATGCGCGTCGATCCGGACGTCCTGATGGTGGGTTTCATCGAAAACGCCGATATGGCTAAGCTCTGCGTGACGGCCGCCCGCGACGGGAAAAAAATCTACGCGGCGATGAACTCCATCGGGGCGATTGAATGCCTGCAAAAATGGCTGGAACTGACCGCCGACAAAAACAAGACCGCCGAAATCCTCCTGGCCATCACCTGTCAGAGACTGCTGCGGAAGCTGTGCCCTGAATGCCGTGTCGGATATATACCCGACGCCAATCTGATTAAAAAGCTGAACCTGCCCGCGGAAAAAATCAAACAGTTCTATCGGCCTCCGAAGGAAGAAGAACTGGAATACGATAAAAAAGGCAATGTCCTCCCCTGCACAAATTGCCAGGGGACCGGCTACTTTGGACGAACGGCCGTCATTGAAGCTCTTTTCATTACCGACCCGATCCGGGAAATGATTCGAAGCGATGCGCCGATGAATACCATTCGCGCGCAAAGTCGGAAAGACCGGATGCGGTATCTCCAGGAACAGGCGCTCTTGAAAGTCATAGACGGCACAACCAGCATCCAGGAGGTGTCTCGCCTGACTTCCGATAAACCCGCTGCAAAACCCGACGCTGCTTCCACCCCCCAAAAATAGCGACTTTCCGCGCAGGAGTAATGGTTCATGTTCACGATTATAATTCTGATTTTGATTGTTGCCATCGCCGCCTTTCAGGTCTTTCGGCAGGGATTATTCAGCTCCGCCCTGACGGCCGTTTTTGCCATGGCCAGCTCGCTCGTGGCGTTCAATTATTATGAAATCCTCGCCAATCTGATCAGCAATTACGGCGCCGCGGCCTATTGCCCGCATACGGTTTGCTTCCTCGGCTCCTTTGCGATTCTCTTTCTTCTGCTGCGGGCCGTTTCGGATAAATATATTCGCGGAAATATGAAATTCCCTCTCCTGGTGGATCGCATTGGATCCGCCGTTTTCGGACTGTTGGCCGGCATCGTGATTTCCGGCGTCGTGGCGACCGGATTTCAGATGCTCCCCATCTCCGCGGTCATCCTGAATTACAACCGCCATCCCGATCTTCGGAATCCGGAAGAGGTCAACCATCTGATTGGCAGACCAGCGGGATTCGTGGTATCCCTCATCGGAATTGCCAGCGGAAACGGGTTTTCCGGCGATAATGCATTCTGGCAGATTCACCCCGATCTTCTGCGGGAATTGTATATGAATCGGCTGGCCATGGATCCTGTCAGCCGCCGGGAAGCTGCTCCCGACTCCCTGCAAGTGGTTCACGCTCGGTTCTCCGAGGATATTCTGGATCCCGCCACCGGAGAACCGATGACCTTCAAACCCAAAGAAACGGGGCTGGCGGTCGGATTCGAAATCAAACCGGGCTCTGATACCAAAAAAAATCGCGGGGCCAGAGACATTGACAATTCGGTCCGATTTGCCTACGGAAATCTGCATGTCATCGGTTTCAATCCGCAATCAAAATCGGGTGGAATTTCCGCTTATCCCCTGGCCATGATTTATCCCGGCGGAAAAGTCGCCCGGCGTATCTCCCTCGACGAAGGAAAGGTGTTGACCGCCGCGAAGCAAAGAGTGGACCTCCTCTTCAGTTGGCCTCGGGACACCAAATCCATACCCCCTCAGCATCTGGTTTTCAAAGGAACCGCCTTTGATGCTCTGGGTTCCCTTAAACAACTGGAAGAAGCGGCTTCCCCCACGGAAGACATCTTTTCCGGCATTGCCCTCCTGCCCGAAGCTTCGCTGGAGTCCCCCGCGGTCCCCGGGGAAAAAAAGTTCTATCAAAAAGTCATCGTGGTTGCCGATCGTCAGGCCCAGCCCCTTCGCGACATGGAAATGCCGACGGATGCCAAGGTGATCGCGGCAAAAAAAGATGGAAAATTGACGGAATTGGAATATGAAAACCAGCTGCTCGTCAATAAATTCGAATACAAACAAGTCCATTTCGTTCTTCCCGTTGCGGGAGAAAGGGGACAGGAAGAGGATAAAAGCATGCCCTTCCACATCCCCGACGGCCATGCCCTGGTCATGATCGCGTTCGCGGATGCCCAGGCCGAAGACCTGACCATCCCCTGGCTGATGGATCATAACGCCCAGTTGTATAAACCTGCCGGATGGTGGATCAAGGGAAAAAGCGGAGCTGAAACGTTGGGCGAGCTCGCGTATGATGCCGAAGATCCAACCAAAGGATTTACTCACACCGGTTCCTTCCAGAGCAAACCCATACAGGATCTGAAAGGCTATTTTCTTTATCTGGTTCCCAATTCCTCCCCCATTGGCATTATCGGATGCCGAAGCCAGAAGGGGCAGGGACCTTTCTATCCGGTCGAAGGAATGAATGTGGTCGTCATCCCGAAAGTGTGATTCTGGATCGATTCGGCTGACAACCAAATACGGATTCAAAGGAGCCTTTGGCGTATTGGAAAGTCAAGGATGATTACGCGGAGGCTGATAGTATGTATTCTCTTCTATCTGCTTGCCCTGACTGTCGTATCGGTTCGGCTGGGCTGGCTTCAGTGGGTCCAGGGACCGAAATATGTTGATCAAACCCGGATTCAACAAACTCTCCCCCCCCAATGGCTTGAAACCGTTCGCGGTACAATTTATGACAGAAACGGACGCGAATTGGCCATTGATCGGCCCCATTATGAATTATGCCTTCATTATAAACTAACACGCCTGTTCGATCCGAGATTCTGGCAGTATCTTAAAGCGTCCTATATTGCTGCCGTTCGCATGCAGCCGGGGAATAATCCGGATCCATCAATCGAAACGAATTACCGACTGGCTCGCTTGGAGATTAGCCAGCTCGCCGATCTGTGCCAGATGAGCGTAAAACGGTTCAAAGAGGAGATTCAGTATCAGACCGACCAGGCTTTCACCGACGATCAGATCGAAGCGTATGTTCGACAAAAACTCGCCCGGGCTGATACCCTCCTTGTGGATCTGGCCCAAACCACTCAGATTCCCCTGGATCAACTGAAAACTCACATTCAGGAAATGAATGATCGAATTTATCGCTGGCAGCTCGGCCGAGCCAGATCTCTGTTTTACCGACGACATCCGGAATTGGGCCCCAAAGCATCGCTGAAAGGCGAAGAGGCTTTACGGCAGGATTTGAGCGCCGCCGTCCAAAGCGTGCAGGGAAAAACAGAGGATTATGATCTAGATTGGCTTATCGGCCAGGTTCGACTGGTGGAAATGGAAGAACCGCAGCCCATCGCGTTTATCTCGGAAAATGCCGCCTTGGCCGTCGAAGAACGATTTGTCGGCCTTTTCCCCGCCTCCAGCCTCCAAAACCGGCCCGTTCAAGTTCGCGTCGGAAAACAGCGAATCTATCCCTATGGTTCTTCTGCCTGCCATATCATCGGACAAATGGGGCCCGTTGATACCGAATCCCGCTCCGCTTCCTCTCCTCCCACCCTGGATGAATTGGAACAATATTACAATGACGATCGAAAAGGAGCCTGGGGATGTGAACGAATGTTTGAAACCCTCCTTCGAGGCAGACGAGGCTGGGCGATCCAGAACCGCAGCCGGGAATTCGTCGAACGGATTGAACCCGTTCATGGAACAAATATCAGGTTGACTCTCGATATCGACTTGCAGAATGCGGTCCAACAGGTCCTGGAAGGACAAAATTCGCTCGAGAGAAGCTTTACCGGCGCTGCGGTGGTACTCGACGTCCCCACGGGTGAAATTCTGGCTATGGTCTCCGTTCCCGCCTTTGATTTGAATACCTACTGGGATAGGTATCGGGATATCATGATTGATCAGCCTGAAATCTACTGGCACAATCGCGCTATCAGTAAGGCTCGCGATTACCAGCCCGGATCAACCATCAAACCTATCCTTCTGCTGGGCGCTCTCGAACAGGGAATACTGACCCCAACCATGACAATGGATTGTTCCCAGGCAAATAAATCCTGGGAAGGATTGCCAAGCGATATCCATAATCACGGCCCGGCGGACGCTCGTCGTGCTATTAAAGTCAGTTGTAATTTTTATTTTGTCAAGTTGGGCGAAGCCATGGGATATGAAAAAATGGTTGCATGGCTTAACCAGGCGGGTCTGGGAAAACCGGTTCTGGCATGGCCCGATGATCTATTTGCTCGGAATGCAAAACTCTGTTTCAATGAAATCGAAGGCGACCTGGCTCCACGGGAGTCCAGATCGGTCCTGGCCGTGGAAAAACGCCTCTTCAGCATTGGAAGAGGATTTATGGATGCTACCCCTTTGCAAATGGCGAACACAGCCGCCACCATTGCCCGGAACGGTGTTTTTCTCGCCCCAACTCTGATTGCGGATCCCAAGGTCGAGCGGCCGGAAATTCGCCTGGCAGGCCCTAAAAATGCAGCTATCGTACAAGAAGGAATGGAACAGGTGATTTATCGGGACGATGGCTATTTGGATACTGGAACGGCCTACGAAGCCTTTTCGCCCCCGCCCTGGCCTCAAGAAACAGTAAGACTCTATGGAAAAACAGGATCCGCCCAATGCTCCTGGTTTATCTGCTTTGCCCAGGCAAATGATAACCGTTGCCTAGCACTTTGCGTTGTCGCGGAAGTAAAAGAAGATGGTGGTAAAACCGCCGCTCCCTTGGCAAGGGACATTTTAACTCAATGCGCACAATATCATTATTTACCGCCGACACACTCCCTAGGGAATGATATAAGCCGATAATTTACAGATAATTACGATCTTTACAGACTCCTCTTTTTGGGGGTGTCTTTTTTAAAGCTTTCCAGATCAACCGGTCGATAAGTCCGATAAGGTGTATTATGCATAATGATGGTTTCGTTACATGTTTGAAAATATCGGATGAAATCGGTCAGGTTTAGCTTCCTATTATGGGCTTTTCTTCTTGGTTCGGGACCTTTTCCCTTCCCTCTGAATCCCCCTGAACTTTTTTCCCAATCCATTACAGATAAAGATCTTACAAATAACATACCTACCCGGAACATCCCAGTCATTCAAAGCAATTCCATGAATATTCACTACCAGATCGATCAGATACAAAAGCTGGATCTGGTTCGTATTGAACTGTGGTATTCCCGAGGGTACAAAGGCAAATGGGCCCTTTACGACTATGATCTGGACCGAACCAGCCCCATTTCATTTATCGCACCAGGCGAAGGGATTTTCCGTTTCATAATCGTTGCCGTGGATCGCTGGGGAAGAAAATCCTGCGGTCCGTCTTCCGGGCAATTTCACTCTCCTCCCGCTGATTTTCTCGACTCCATCCCGCCTCATCTGGTTGTCTTTGTCGATTATACCGCCCCTAAATTGTATGTGCTGAATCCTCGAGGAACCGGCACCATTCCTCAGGGCCGAACTCTGGAAATTCAATGGCAGGGATTCGATCAAAATCTCACAGAAAATCCGGTCACATTGTTTTATCAGCAGCCGGGATACCCGGACTGGATACCCATCGGCCAATCCCTGCCCGCCGAAGGAAAATATCCATGGACGCCTCCCGAAAAGCTCACCGGCCCCATCGTAATCAAAGCGCAAATGGAGGATCAGGCCGGGAATCGCGATATAGTACTTTCCGGCCCTTTGAATATCATCTCAAATAAAACGGAATTGCCTGCTGTTATTTCTCAAAGAGATGGTTTAAGCATGAATTGGCAAGAACCCGACGCCACCTCCCGGCCATTCATTTCACCTGCCGAGATTTCTTCTGTCTCCCCGGAGCTTTCCCGCCAGGAACGCTCTCAAGCCTTTTTCCGTAAAGGTACTCTTTGCCGGGAACGGCAGGACTGGCCCGAAGCCGCTGCCGCCTATGAACAGGTCTTGCAGGAAGAACCCGATTGTTTGGAAGCCCGCGTGAATCTGGGCAATATCTACTATATGATGGGAAAGCCACAGGAAGCCATACGGCATTTGGAGATTTGCCTGCAGCATAAGCCCAACCACCCCACGGCTCTGTTCAATTTAGCCAAAACCCAGCTCGCACTGAACCAATGTGAAAAAGCGGTGTCCACCCTGGATCAACTATTGATCCAAGATCGCCGGGACTGGTGGGCTTGGCTCATGCGGGGGGATGCCGCCGATAAGCTGGGAAAACCTCAGGAAGCCCTTTCGAGCTGGCAGCGCGCCGCCAGCGGCGATCTCTCCGCCGTCAAGGAACAAGCCCGGCAGCGAATTGCCAATTATACTCCTTGATCTTCCTCTCGGCAGAAAGTACAATACGTTCCTGTCAGGTTTTGAAGTTACGATGTCTCTTTCGGATGAGATCGGAATCATGCCGGCCGATTCAAAAAAAAACAATGCGGTCATTTGTGTGATCTATGGGGATGATCGGCGCCAGGCCCTCGATCAGCTCGATCAGTTGATAGAGCAATATCTCCCGGATGCGGACCGGCAGATGTGCCTGAATCAATACGAAGGGGATTCGGCGGAGCTGGCTTCGGTTCTGGATGATGTCCGGACACTCCCGTTTCTTGCCAAACGCCGCATGGTGATTGTCAAACAGGCCGACGCTTTCATCACGAAATATCGTCAGGAACTGGAGGAATATGTGGAACATCCCTGTTCTACCGGTATCCTGGTGCTGATGCCTGAAAAATTCCCCTCCAATACCCGCCTGGCCAAAAAAGCCGCCCAAATCGGTCAGGTCTTCGCCTGCGAAAAAGTATCCGGACGTGATTTGCCCGCCTTCTTGATCGACTACGCGAAAAAACGACATCGTCTTACCCTCGCGCCGGATGCCTGTGCCTCCTTGATTGAACTGGCTGGTGAAGATTCCGGCCTGCTCACCGCGGAACTCGATAAAGTCGCGACGTTTCTCGCCGATAACAGGGATCACCCCGGCCGAATCCTTCCCCAGGATATTCAATCTCTCGTGGGAAACAATCGGCAATTTAATGTGTTCCACGTAATCGACGCCATGACCGCCGGCGATGTTGCCGCTTCCCTGGCGCGCCTGCATCAGATGCTTCAGCAGGACCGCAGCGCCGAATTTACCGCCGTCGGAGCGTTTGCCTGGCATTTTCGGCGCCTCTATAATGCGCGAATACTCCTGGAGCAGAAGATTCCGGACCGGGATATCCTCAAAGAAGTCCGTATCTGGGCTCAACAGGATCTTTTTCTGCGGCAGGTTCGCAGATTGACGTTGCCTCAGGCCGGAAATATTATAAAATCGCTTATGGAAATCGATCTGGCTTCCAAAAGCGGCGGGCCCTCCGCCGGCGCCGCGCTGGAACGGCTGATCGTTCAGTATTGCCAGGCCGTGCGGAAAGCCGGATAAACAAAACCATTTGCCATGGAGGGCATCATCATGTACAGGGATGTACGTTTTACTCTCGCGGCTTTTACGGCTCTATTCATTCTTGCGAGCTCGACAGGATGTTCAAGCTGGAACGATTATTTTCATCAGCCGATGATAATCGACGCCTCCGATCATCCGGCATCGCAATCTTCTCCTTCCGCCCAGAATAGCGAATCTCGACAAACACCAGCCCCGCAGCAGAACCCGCAGTACCTTGCGGAGATGCCAAATCAACCTTCCAATCCCATACAGAATTACAACAATCCCAATTCCTCCTCTTCGATGGAACGAAACCGTCAAGGCTATTATCCGCCCGCATCCAACAACCGGCCTTATCAGATTTCGGATAACGCTCATCCAAACAGGGAAATGCAGCAGAGCTCCCTTTCCCAGGAAACCTATATCCAGCCCTCCTACCACCCGGAAGCCGCTCCACCCCACCAGCCAAATCCATATCACAGCCGCCCGGAAATCTCCCCTGGCATGGAAACGGCAAACCAGCCGATCGTTCCCAATCAAAATCCGGTTGCCTTGCCCCATTCCAATTTCTCTTCGCCTGCCGCCTCCCCTGTCGCTCAGGTTCAATACTCCTCCCCTCTTCAGCAGCCAGGCCCGCAAGACCGGATTGTTCAGGTATCTCCCGTCGAAACCCAGGGACAAACCTACTCCCCCCCGTTAAAGGATGCCCG
>CAZOTP010000063.1:0-13731 GCA_964582655.1 uncultured Pirellulales bacterium
CTTCTCATTGCCGCATGAAAATCATGTAAAAAAGTCAGTCAAGTTGAGTAAATAATACTGTATATAGTATTCAGAATGCCTGTGGTGCCTATATAGCCGATTTTACGAACATCGGCCCAGCCCGAAAATCCAATGTCCGCAAAACGCCAGGCCGTTCGATTGCCGGACGGCGCCTGGCTTTTTTTCTGTAAGCCCGCAGGGATGAGGGAGTTAAAATTATTTTGACTTCCCGGCTTATTTCTCTAGGATATGGGCTTTACCATGGGCGTCGGGCGCAAAGCCGGTTGGCCCGAACTTGAAATCGGACCGGGTCGATGCCTGCGTTCCGCAACTTAGCGTGAGATTAGGGTTTATGTTTGCGATAATATCCGATGTACATTCCAATATGGCAGCGCTGAAGACCGTATTTGAGGATATCGACCGGCGCGGAATCAAGGAAGTGTTCTGCCTGGGGGATATCGTGGGGTACGGGCCGGAGCCGCGGGAGTGCATCGATATGATTATCGAGCGGAATGTGATCTCGATCATGGGCAACCATGACCACGCGGTGTTTTACGAGCCGACGAATTTCAACACCGGCGCCGAACGGGCGAGCTACTGGACGCGGGAGGCGCTGGAAACGGAAACCGATCTGGAGAAGCGGAACCGGCGATGGTCGTTCCTGGGCCGCCTTCCGGTGCGCCTGCAGATGGGCAAGATTTTGATGGTGCACGGTTCGCCCCGTCGGCCCGTTAATGAATACATCTTCCCGGACGATATTTATACCAATACCGTGAAGCTCAGCTCCATTTTCGAGCGGGTGGATCACTTGTGTTTCGTGGGACACACGCATGTGCCGGGCGTGTTTCTGGACGATCCGGATTTTTACAGCCTGGAAGAGCTGGACAACGTCTATACAATCAATGAACATGAGCGGGCGATTATTAACGTGGGCAGCGTGGGCCAGCCCCGCGATCAGGATGTCCGGACCAGCTATGTGGTCGTGGACGAGCAGAAAGTGGAGTTTGTCCGTCTGGAATACGACATTGAAGACACGGTTCAGAAAATTCTGAAGAATCCGAATCTGGACCGTTTCGAAGGCGAACGGCTGCGCGAAGGGCGATAACACGTTCGTTTCGCTTTTGAGCTTGTTTGAATCGAGTCAGCATGGAAAATTTTGATTTTAAACGGATGATGCAGGGATTCCTTCTGTGCATGTTAATCATGTATGGATGGATGTTCCTGGAGAAAAAGTTCAACCCTCCCGCGCCGGAAACAACGCCGGCAGCGCCGACCGCGGCGCCGGCGGCGAAACCGACGGCAAAAACTCCGGCCGCGGCCGCTTCCCTTCAGGCGGCAGAAGCGCCTGGCCGGTGGAAATTCCGGACCCCGGCAAAGACGGATGCCCCGGCGATTGTTCTGGGCGACCGCGCCAAAGAAAGCGGCTACAAGGCGCAGATCCTTCTGGATCCGGCGACGGCGTCGGTTTCGGAGGTCCTGCTCAGCGAGCACAAATTCAAGGTGGATGACGAACAGACAGGCTATCCGCTGCTGAAGCCCGTGGTGGATATCCAGCAGCGGGAAATCCGCTCGTTTCTTCTGGGCAAGCTGACCGTGGAGGGCGCGGCGGCGACGCTGGATCTTTCGGAGCCGGTCTGGTCGCTGACGAAGCATCTGACGGATGAGAAGGGCGGCACGGAAACGGAATTTACGGCGGTGCTGGAGAACGACAAGGGTGGCGCGGCTCTGGAAATCCGAAAAATCTTCCGATACCAGCGCGACAGTTACGATGTATCGCTGGAGCTGGTGTTTGAGAACAAAACGGCCGCGCCCTTGAACATCCAATCGCTGGAATTCTTTGGCCCGGCGGGGGTCACGCGGGAAGAGCCCCGAAGCGATTCCGACCGATTTATCCTGGCGGCGTATCTGGACAAGGACCAGAAGCTGGAGGTGAAGCGGGCGGATGTCGCCAGCATGGCCAAAAAGCCGGAAAAGGGGAAATTCCAGATGCCCGGCGGCGCTTCAACGCTGTCGTGGTTCGGGTACGCGAACAAATTTTTCGCCGCGATTGTTCATCCGGTTCCGGTGGACGCGGCCGGTACGATGAATTACATTGTCCGCAACGAAGTGCAGGCGGCGGGTTTCACCGTTTCGGAAAACAAGTCGGCGGATCAGCCGGCCAAGCCGCTGGCGATTCAAACCCTGGTTGGTTTCCCGCAGCCCCTCCCGGCGAACGCCTCGCAGTCCTGTACGTTTGAAATTTACCTGGGCGTGATCGACAAGGAATTTTTCGATGACCCCGCCCATCCCCAGTACCGCAAGCTTCAGTTCGAGAAGCTGGTGAACGTATCGTGGTGCTCGTTCGCGTGGCTGACGTTTCTGCTGCTGAAAATCATGAACGGCGTGTATGCCATCGTCGGCAATTACGGCATCGCGATCATCGTGCTGGTGCTTCTGGTGCGGCTGATTCTGCATCCGATTTCCAAGCGGAGCCAGGTGAACATGATGAAGATGTCCAAGCTGGGCCCGCAGGTCGAGGAGGTCAAGAAGAAATACGCCGGCAATCCGCAGGAGATTCAGAAGCGGACCATGGAGATCTACAAGCAGCAGGGCGCAGCGCCGATTCTGGGATGCCTGCCCATGCTGCTCCAGATGCCCATCTGGGTCGCCCTCTATTCCGCCGTCAGCACCAATGTCGGACTGCGGCATCAGGGGCTGTTTCCCGCGTCGTGGCACTGGCTCAACGATTTGTCCGCGCCCGACCGCCTGATCCCGCTTTCCGTCTTCGGCATCAAACACATCATCGAAATTCCGCTGGTCGGGGGCGTCGATGCGATCAACATTCTGCCCATCCTGCTGTGCGTGGCGATGTTCTTGCAGCAAAAGCTCATGCCCCAGTCGACCGCGCCCCAGACCAATCCCCAGATGGCCCAGCAGCAGAAAATGATGCTCATCATGATGCCCGTCATGATGCTGGTGTTCTTCTATGTGGCACCCTCCGGACTGAACCTCTACATCATGGCCAGCACCTTCGGCGGGCTGATTGAATCGCACTTTATCCGCAAGCACATCAAGGAACAGGAAGCCAGGGAATCGGCCGTCACGGTGACAACCACCAAAAAACTGTCCGGCCTGCTGGGCCCCAAAAAGAAAAAACCCAAGCCCCCCATCAAATTCACCTGAGCCGGGCGGAATCCATACGCCCAGCCCTCTTGCGCAGGGCGCGATTATCAAAATTTCAGCTTTCTACTGGCCCGGACCATTTGTACGATTTATACTTCCTATTCCAGCCAAAAATTCTGGCGAATAAATCTTTGATGCCAAACGTTGCCATGCAGGAGCAGGCAGGGGCGCTGTCCGAGTGTGATAAATTGGCTCCTATTGGTTGATTGCCTCTGAATATAAGGGAAAGAACCGTCTTGTCTTGAATAAAATCCTGAATGAAACGGAGTGCATCAGAAACAGCCTGAGCCTCAGCTTCTTCCTTCGGCATTGTATCATCCAAATAGGTTTCAAAATGAGCGTGGTAGAAGGTTCCAATTCCGACGGTAATTTCATCCCCATCAAGCGAGACATGAATCTCTCCCACATCAGGATGTTTGGCGGGAAAAACAACTTCCAGTCGATCGGTGTACGTGATGTCAAGATCCGTCTCGGGAAAGAACCAATTAAGCTCGGCAAGAAACCTTTGGGACAGAGAATCGAGTTTAGAAGGATCTATTTTATTCATGATTGTAAAACCGGAAAAACATAAAGCAATTCGTTCCAATAGGAATTTATTTCTCTGTTAGGATTGGTCCGTGAAAACGCGGAAACAGCTTCTTCCCAGACCGATGGGCAAACACAAAATATGTTTGGGTGATATCCTATGTTTCTCCCCGTCCCGGCCTCATAAGCCCCCATGCTTTGGCGAAGGCCTCAAAGGAGCGGTCGTAGGTCTTTTCGGCCTTGGGCGGAAAGCAGCAGCCGGGAAGCTGCCGGGATCGCAGGTGATACGCCAGGCAGTCGCAGCAGGTCCCTTTCTGCTCGCAGGGATACGTGCAGGTGCAGCGTTTGAGATTCACCTCTTTTTTGCATTCCATGGGATTTCTCCAAAATTCCAAATCTCAGGTTTTCAAACTGTCCAGCGTAAGGACGGAAACGGGCAGAAAGACAATGATGGGCAGCCAGGCGGCGATCAGGGGCGGGATGGACCCCCCGGCCATCAGCTTGCAGGCGAACGTCGCGACAAAACAGCCGCCCGAACCCAGCAGGGTCAGCGCGATCGCCGTGCGGGTGTTTCGCCGCTCTCGCGAAACCAGCAGCGGAAGGCCCGTCATGAGCATGACCATGTTGATGATGGGATCGGTGAAGCGGAAATGTTTCTCGCTGATGGTCTCTTTGCGGTCCACCGGCTTGAGCATGCCCTGCTCCTGCCGGAGCATGCGCGTCAGGTCGGAGGAGCTCATGAGGCTTTTGGCCTGCCGGTTCCGCTGCAGCCAGAGATAATCCGCCGAGAGAGCGGATTCATAAAAGGCGATTTCGCCGGCCTGCCTGGCGGAATCGGCCGTTTCCTCCACGGGATAATAGGCCCCGCCGGTGAGGTCCCAGCCCTTTTTTTCGGCGTTCCATCGGGCTTTCGAGGCAACGATGCGGCCGGTGACCCGGCCCTGCTCGCGGAGGATCACGGTCAGGTCCGTCATTTCCTTTGTATCCGGATTAAATTCGGGAGAACAGACCAGCGAACCGCCCCGGTCGGGAAGCAGCCAGATCGGAATCGTATCGAGTTTCTGGATTTCATCGTGCTTGCGCACCAGTTTGCCGGCCAGCCGCGGCAGCATGATTTCCTGATCCGCGACCATAATCATATTCAAACCAAAACTCAGCAGAACAATGGGCGCGATCACGCGTTTGAGGCTCACCCCTGACGCCAGAACCGCCGTCAGCTCGTTTTGCCGCGTCAGCCGCGAAAGCGAAAACGCCGCCGCGAGGATAATCATGGTCCCCGAGAAATCGCGGAAATATTCGAACAGTTTCGGGCCGTAATAATCCACAATGACGGCGAACACCGCCCACGCCCCGCCCTGCGCCTCCATGAATTCATCGAACTGCAGAAACAGATCCATCAGCACGCGGAGCGCCAGCACCACCAGAACCGAAACGGCGTACCCGACAAGGAACTCGCGGGCGACGTAGCGGTCGAGTATTTTGATGCCGAACGGGAACCGGCTGTCCGATCTGGAGGCTTGGGTGTCCACGCTAACCTTTCATCGTTTCAGCAGGGATCGGTATATAAACAGATTCAGCAAAGCAACGATCAGGATTCCGGACCAGAGGAAAAGGATGCCCAGCTCGAGCGGCATATCGCTTTTTTCCGCCAGATGTTTTCCGGTAAAAATCGTGATGAGGCAGAACGCCGCCGGGATAAAGCTGACCCCGAACGCGGTCAGCAGATGACCGCTTCGAAACACGATCCCCAGCGCCGTCCCCAAAAGGACCAGCGCCACGCAGCTCACGCCAAACGCCAGGCGGGTCTGGATCTCAATTTCGATTTCGACATGCAGCCGCCGGCATTCCTCCTGAAGCCTCTGAACCAGCCGCGTGAGGGATTCGCTTCCGCCGGGGAAAAGCTCCGCCGGGGCCGAGGGCTGGAGAATCTGACCCAGATCCAGAGCCTGGGCTTTTTGCTCCAGCGAGTCCGGCACCTGGATGCGGGAGAAATCATACGTCCCCAGATAATATTGGTGGGAATCGCCGGCGGGATGCCAGGCGACTTTTTCCAGCGACAGCACCGCGCCTTCCGAAGCGAACTGGGGTTCCAGAAGCAATCGTCCCGACGGGGCCTGATAAAATCGCTCAGGAGTATTCGAGGCGGGAGGGTAGGTTTTGACTTCCAGCGGAGCGTTTCCGATGGGGGTAAGGGCCGCACTCTGACGGCCCAAAGCGGTTTTCCCGGTTTTTCGGGAATGAGGCCCGTATTGACAGCCGCCGGCATACAGCCGGATTTTTCGGTCGGGCTGTTCCAGCTCCACCACGCCTTTTTCCTTCAACTGCCGGTCGCAGTACTGAAAGAACCATTCCAACAGAACCTGCCCGCGGACCGTATCGAGCTGCTGGCGAATCTCCCGGAAAAGGGTCATGTCCGCCCGAATCGCCTTGAGAGCATCGAGATCTTTGAATTTAATGTCATCCCGAAAAAACGCGGGCATGGGAATCGCGAAAGTATAATCGCCCATCGACGCGGCGGATTCCCCCTCCACCACAGTCCAGTCCTTCAATCGCAGAAGGATTCGCCCATCGTCCTGCTGGGATTTCAGGTCCACCGACAATTCCCGGGCCGTGATAATCCGCTCGATCTGTTTGCCTTTGCCTAGCTCCACGATCGCGACGCCTTTGAGACAGTGTTCCTCGGGCACCGCGCGATCGGCATGAATCCGAAAACCGGACAGCAAATCCCCCAGATTGCCCTGCTTCTCTATATTACGGTATAAAATGGATTCCACATCGGAAGTAAAAATGTTTTCAAATCGCTGGGCAAATCGCGGGATGACATGAAAAGCCAGCAGCAAGGTGGCCATACCAACCAGAAGTGCCAGTGCTACCGCCGGATAAATCAGCGTCATCAGCCCGATTCCGCTGCTCCGGCAGGCGTTGATTTCATTGTCCACCGCCAGACGCCCATAGTTGATCGTCGCCGAAAGCAGTGCGGCAATGGGGATCACCATCGTCAAGGTCATGGGGAAGGTGCAGAACAAAAGCTCCGGCACCTGGCGGATATCCACGCTGTATTCCCGAAGGGGTTTGAGCATCGTCCCCAGTCCCAGAACGACACTCAGCACCAGAGTCGCCAAAAAGAAAGTCTTGAGCAAATCGCGGAAAATATATCGGTGAAGCGTAAAAACCATGCCGGTATTATTCGCCGGAAAGGATTCCCTTGTCAATTAAAATGTTGTCGGATATAATGTTACCTGCATTTTCGGGCAGTCAAAACGCCAGAAGGAATCGAGCGGTTTCATGTGGAATCCGGCGGATGTAATACGCTTCCCGCGTTGGCTGGGCAGGCAGGCTCTGGAATGGATCTACCCTTCCCTTTGCCCGGGCTGCCAAAAACCGCTGGGGGAATTCCGCGAGATTCTCTGCCCGGACTGCTGGAGCGGGCTTCAATCGGCCCTGGCGATTCCCTATTGTCCCGGTTGCGGACGCGATACCAGCCCCTATACGCAGGTGGAGGGACGCTGCCCCCGATGCCGAAAGGAAAAACCGACCATTGCCAACCTCTGCCGCGTCGGGCGCTATCAGGAGCCGCTGCGGGCCATCATCCTGGCGTATAAATTCCATCGGCAAAGCGGTTTCGACTTATTTCTTGGCAATCTGCTGGGCGAAGCGATTCTAGGCAGCAAAACGCTTCGAACCGCCGATCTTCTCGTGCCGATCCCCCTCCACTGGAGACGAAAATGGGTCCGAACCTACAACCAGTCGGAACTGCTGGCGAACCAGGCGTCAAATCGGCTGAAGCAGGACGGCGTTTCCATCCCTGTCAATCTGGATCTGGTGCGGATGCGCTATACCCCGCCTCAAACCACCCTGCCTCCCGAAAAGCGGCTGGTCAATCTGAAACATGCCTTCGCCGCAAGGTCCGACGCCCCGTTTCTGGGCAAACACCTCTGCCTGATCGATGATGTGACCACAACGGGAACAACCCTCCGCTTCGCCGCCCGGGCGCTGCGAAAAGCGGGAGCGGAAATGGTATCCGCCGCCGTCATTGCCGTAGCAGACAATGATTACGAATGAAACGACTGGCTAAAAAGAACTGTTTCTGATAAAATGGGTAAATTCGTTCTCGAACAGGCGTGTACAGATTTGATGGTAACAGGAACAAAAATCGATGACACATCCTCCCATTCTCCGAGCGGACCAGGCGTTTTTGCTGGTGATTGATATTCAGGAGGCGTTTTTGCCCCATATTCATGAAATGGACCGCGTCATCGAACGGACCGGCATAATGATCGACGCGGCGAGACTGCTGGATCTGCCGATGATCGTTACCGAACAGTATCCCAAAGGCCTGGGCGCAACGGTTGAACCCATTCACAGGCTTCTTCAGGGGACAGCGGCGCATGACAAAACAACCTTTAGCTGCTGGAAGGATGACAAAATTCAGGATGCGATTCGAACACTTGGCCGCCGGCATGCGATCCTGACCGGCATCGAAACGCATGTCTGCGTCTCCCAGACGGCGCTGGATCTGCTCACCGCGGGGATCGTCCCCTTTATCCTGGCCGATGCGGTTTCCTCCCGCCGCGCAAGCGATCATGACATCGCCCTGCGGCGGCTGCTCCACGCCGGCGCCGTCATCACAACTGCCGAAGCGGCCGCCATGGAGCTGACCGCCTCCAGCAAACATCCGAAATTCAAAGAAATTTCCAAACGCATAAAATGAAGGAGGCCGTCATGACCTTCCCCACATCCCGTTTGAGTCGATTGCGGAGCCGCCCGGCGATGCGAAATCTGGTTCGGGAAACTTCGCTTGCCGTATCGAATCTGATCCAGCCGGTGTTTGTCCATCATGGCCGGAATCTCAAACGCGAAATCCCGTCCATGCCCGGCCAGTATCAGTATTCGCCGGACCAGGCAGTCTCATATGTCGAACGGCTCCAGGAAAAGGGGATTCAGGCGGTCCTTTTGTTCGGAATTCCGGAAAAAAAAGACGCCGTCGGCTCCGATACCTGGGATGATGAAAACGGGATTATCCAGAACGCACTGCGAACGCTGAAAAAATCCGTGCCCGAAATGCTTTTGATGACCGATGTCTGCTTCTGCGAATACACCGATCACGGCCACTGCGGCGCGCTCCGCGAGAGAAACGGCGTCAAGGTCCTCGACCACGACGCCACGCGCCAGAACCTCGCCAGACAGGCCGTTTCCCACGCCCGCGCCGGCGCGGACCTGGTCGCCCCCTCCGGCATGATCGACGGCGCCGCCGCCGCCATCCGCCAGGCGCTGGACTACGCCGACTTTGCCCAGATCCCCATTATGAGCTACGCGGCAAAATACGCATCGAGTTTTTACGGCCCCTTTCGCGACGCCGCACAGGGAGCGCCCGCCTTTGGCGACCGCCGGACGCATCAGATGGACATCGCCAACGCTGAAGAAGCGCTGCGCGAGGTCCGGCTCGACATCGAAGAGGGAGCCGATATCGTGATGGTCAAACCGGCCCTGGCGTTTATGGATATCATCCGCCGGGTCAAGGATGAATTCCGCATGCCCACCGCGGCCTACAACGTCTCCGGGGAATACGCGATGGTAAAAGCCGCCGCCGCGAACGGCTGGCTCGATGAAAAAGCCGCCGTCCTGGAAATCCTTACCGGACTGAAACGCGCCGGAGCAGACCTGATCATCACCTACTACGCCGAATCCGCCGCCGACTGGCTGAAATCATAATCCGTTGTCCTCCCCATTTTTCGATGACAAAGTGTCCCTGTTTTTATTTTTTCGTTTTCGAGTAAAAAACTCCTGCAAAATCGCCCGGCAGGGCTCTTCCATAAAACACGAAACAACCTCCATGCGGTGATTCAGCCGGCTGTCTTCCACAATATTATAAACAGAGCCGCACGCGCCGGCCTTGGGATCGAAAGGCCCGAACACCAGCCGGTCAATCCGCGCCAGCACCAGAGCCCCGGCGCACATCGGACAGGGCTCCAGCGTCACGTACATCGTGCAGCCGTGCAGCCGCCAGCTTTCCAGGTACGAAGCCGCCTGCGTAAGCGCGATCATCTCCGCGTGTGCGGTGGGGTCGTTCAGGGTTTCGCGCTGATTGTGGGCGCGGCCGATGATCTTCCCCTCGTACGCGATCACCGCGCCGATGGGAACTTCCTCCCGATCGGCCGCCGCCTGCGCCTCCTGCAGCGCAGCGAGCATGTACCGGCTGTCATCCTTCGGATCGAAGTTTCGGTGTTCCATGCCCGAAAGTATGCCCGAAAGGGAACCGAAAGCCAACAAAAAAGGCCCCCGCAGTGCATTCCGCGGAGGCCTTGGTTTCGAAAATCCTGTTTTAAAGAACATTCACGGTGAAATTGCCCCAGGTTTCGGGCGGGCTGGTCTTCCAGGTGTTGGTCTTGGCGTCCCAGCTATAGCTCTTGCCGTCCGGCTGGGTCACCTTGATGGACTTGAAGGTGTCGCCGGCAAGTCCGTGGGTAATGCCGCCGTTGCTTCGCTGCACCCCGATCAGCGTGATCGCCCCCATATTCGGTGCGCCGATGTTGGTGTTGGCGTACGAATGTTTGCCATACGAGGAATTGCCGGTCATATCGGCGATATTTTTCTTGCCGCCCATCTTCACCGAGCCGATCGACGCCGTGGAATTGGTCACCTGGCCCATGCCGGTGGGCAACCCGGTGACGCTGTTGCTGATTCCCGCGAAGATGGTGCTGTCCACCACCGCGACCAGCTTCACCGCCTTGATGCTGCCGGCCGTGCGGACGGAACCGTCCATCAAGCCGTTCACCGTCAGCGCCGACATCGTCGAGCCGCCGTCGGAAAGGGTCGCGTCGGCCATGTAATCGCCGTCGAGACCGCCTTTCTGGTCGCCCTTGGCTTCCAGCTTGTTGATGCTCGGCGCAAGGATCGTGTCGGGGGTGATATCGTCATCCAGCCACTCCGCCACCGTCAGCGAATCCAGCGCCGACTGCGAGGAGAAGGTCACGTTCTTAATCTGGTGGAACGCGATCTTGCCGGGCTTGCCCGCCCCGATCGCCGGGCCGATGGAGATGGGAATCTGCTTGCCGTTGGCAATCGCGTCGTTCATCAGCAGGCTGGCGACGGTTCCCACCGACGAGAAGGAATCGCCCAGGCTGGTCGTGCTGGCCTTGAGATCGCCCAGGTCGCCGTCGCAGGTGATATCCTGAATCGTGGTGCTGCCGCCCGTCGTCTTGATCGCGACTTTGGATTTCAGCGTCGAATTGTTGAGCGTCATCAGGTTGAAGTTCGGCCCGTCCAGTTCGCCGTACCCTTCGCCGCCCATCGTGAACGCGCAGGTTACGCCCAGCGCATCGTTCACGGTCAGCTTGACGTTCTTGCGGTCCAGAACGCCGTCGCCGTTGTTGTCCCAGCTTCCAAACCGCCAGCGGACGTTCATCGTGGTGCTGGTGGTGTTGTTGGTCAGGTTGGTTTCATCGATGGAGGAATCCGCCGCTTCGACCTTGGCAAAGAGCGTCATATCATCGGGCAGCATGGTGGGTGGAATCACATACGTCTTCAGGACATACGCCTTCGAATCCTCGCCCGGATCCAGATCGATCTTCTGATTGGTCAGGCTGCCCATCAGCGTATCGCCGGCATCCAGCACGCCGTCCGTCGAGGCGTAGAAGTACAGATTCACCGGCCCTGCGGCGGTTTCCCCCCCCACGTTGGAAATAATAAACGACAGCGTCAGTTTGTCGCCGGGCACCACAATCGGCCCTTCCGTCAGAACCAGCGACTTTGCCAGCAGATCGGGATGTCCTGTTTCCTGCACCATGTTTCCAAAATTCAGATTCAGCGTGCTGTCCTCGCCCACCGTCACCACGTAAGGCCCGGAGGTCTGTACATACCCGGCGGGGACTTCCTCGCGAATGGTATAGGTTTCCCCGTCGATCAGGCCGGAGAAGGTGTAAGACCCGTCGGTACCGGTTATCTGAAACGGCTCGCCCGAATCGCGTTTGCTGTTGTTGTTCAGGTCGAGATAGATGGTCACGCCGCCGATGCCCGGCTCGGTGTAGGTCGTGGAGCCGCCTGTCCCCGTTCCGGCGCCGCTGAACACGTTCAGCAGCTCGTTGGTCGAAGTGAAAATCTGCGCAGCCGCGTCAATCTGCTGCAGCGGCGGAAGTTTCGCACCCGACCCCACGCCAAACGCCCGCACATTCGCGCCGGCATTCTTCAATGTCGCCACTTCGTCGGTATAATAGGAAGCGTCGCTGCCCGGATCATTCGGCTCGCCGTCGGAAAGGAAAATCACGTTGCCGTTGCCGGACGTGGATTTTATGTCATTATACGCGTCAATTGCCTTCTGAAACGCGTCCTGATAATCCGTGGCTCCAGTCGAGGTCAACCCCTTGAGCACTTCCTCCACGTCCTTAATGCCGTTGCTGTTCTTGTCCGCCAGAGGCGTGGTGTAATACTGCATACCCGCCGCGACCGGGTCCATGTCCAGATTCGCCGCCGAGCTGGAGAACGCCACGATCGCGACATGCGCCGTATTGCCGAATCCCTGCACGATCAGCTGCTGATTCAGCGCGATGAACCCGGCAATTTCCGCGTCCAGAATTGTGTTCGCCCCGCCGCTTCCGTTCAAATCGCCCACCGGCGTTCCAATGAAGCTGCTGGTGGTGCTGCCCGAAATGTCGATGATGAACACCGCGTCCGGGTCGGTCCCCTGAATCAGCCCGCCGTCCCGAATCGTATTGCCGTTCAGATCGTTGAACTTCGTGCCCGAAATCACTTCCGACGAAATGTTGGATGGCTCTTTTTCATGGTTGCCGAACAGCAGGTCCGTCACATAATACCAGCCGTTGGCGGGACTGATGGTCACCGTATGCCACGCCGGGAAGTTGGGGCTTCCGGGATAGGTCTGATACCAGTCGGCCGTCTGCACGGCTTCCGCCACGCGGTATGTTCCGCTGTCCAGACTGTAAAATTCAAAATACCCGTCTGCATCGGTCGTGGTCCACTCCTCCCCCTGATCTTTATCCAGCGTGCCGTTGGCGTTGGAATCCAGGAAAATCTCCCAGTTTTCCAGACCCGGCTCGCGCGGATCGCGGACCCCGTCGGCGTCCAGATCGTTGAATTTCCACCCGGAAATCGTGAAGTCATCCGGCGTAACGGCCGGCGTGGGCATGTTGCCGATCATCAGATTCGTCGAGGGTGTCGTGCCCATTTGGATCGTGAAATCGGACGTCGTCTGCGTATATCCCGCCGGAACCACTTCCCGAACGATATACGTCTGCCCCGCGGTTAATCCCGTAAAGGAAAAACTCCCGTCCGAAGCGGTAATCGTGGAAGGTTCGCCGCTGTTGAAGGCCCCGTTGCCGTTCAGGTCGAGGTAAACCGTCACGCCCGCCATCGTCGGTTCGGTATAACTGGTCCCCCCGCCTGTGCCCGCCCCGCTGAACACATTCAGCAGCTCATTGGTCGAAGTGAAAATCTGCGCCCCGGCGTCGATGGTCTGCAACGTTGTCAGCGTCGCGCCCGTCCCCACGCCGAACGCACGAACGTTGGCGCCGGTCGCTTTGAGCGTGGTTACATCGTCGTCGTAATTCTGATAATTCGGCTCGCCGTCCGAGAGGAAAATCACGTTGCCGTTGCCCGACGTCGTGTTCAGAGCGTTGTACGCGGTAAGCGCAGATTGAAGGGCCTTTTCATAATCCGTCCCGCCCGTGGAATGCAGACTCCGTAGCACCTGTTCCACATAGCTGGTTCCCGCACCATTGGCATCTAGTCCGGCGGACGGATTAATATAAATCTGTGAGCCTGCGGTTACAGGATCCATATCCAGATTCGCTGCGCTGCTCGAGAAGCTCACAATCGCCACTTTTCCCGTAGTGCCGAATCCCTGGGCAATTAATTGGTTGTTCAGCGCGATGAATGCCGCGATTTCCGCATCCAGAATCGTGTTGGCCGAGCCATCATTGTTCAAATCGCCCACAGGCGTTCCCTTGAAACTGCCCGTTGTACTGCCCGAAATATCGATGATGAACACCGCATCGGGGTCGGTCCCCTGGATCAGCCCGCCGTCCCGAA
>CAZOTP010000064.1:0-1235 GCA_964582655.1 uncultured Pirellulales bacterium
GTTGGGGGGCGGGGTTGTTTTATTTGTATGGGGTGGGTAAGGTGGGGACTGTGGGGGAATGGGGAAATTTGAATGGATTTGTGTATCCCAGGGGATGATTGTATTTTATATTTCTGGTTAGAAAGGCGAGGAAGCGGGTGGATCCGGGGTGAGAGTTTTGGTCCGGGGCCGCCAGGCCGAGTTCAATCATAGCAGATTTCGAGCGACTGGAGAAATTGCTGTACAGGAAGCGGCGGAATATAGATACCTGAAATTTCTAATGATGTGGAAGGAGAGATTTATGCGTACCTTTTCGATGTTGAGCATTCTGGCAGGAATTGGTTTGATGGCGGCGGCAAATCCGGCGGCGGCGGTGGACTACAATCTGTTGGCCTCGGACTATATTGCCAAGGTTGGGGCGCAGGCGAATGTCTGTTCGCTGGAGCTTCAGCAGAACGCGGATGAGGCTGCGGCAAAAATTTATGCGTTGCTTCTGGGAGGGAAAGACACTCGCGCTCTGAGCCTTGCTGATCGCACGCTGACGGTTATTGACCGAAAAGCGGGACAAGCGATTAAGACCATTTTCCGGCAAGGTCCGTCGCTGGTGGAGGATTTGAGAGCTGTGGGAGAATTTTCGCTGGCGAATGACGTGGCGACGGCCTACAGCCAGGCGATCATGCAGATTCAAACGTCTGCTGCCGCGGCGGCTCAAACCGTGAATAATGCCCTCATTTACGGGGAATAACGACCCGATTTTCGGGGTGCGAGAGACATCTGAATTCTCGGTAACGTGAAGCGGCGTTAGATAGTCAAAGGGATAGCGGCCGGAAAGTGGAAGCCCTTATGGACTGGCGGCGATAAGTCGTCAATTCAAGAGGGCTGTTGTTTTTGCGGAGAGATTCACAGATTGGCGGCTGGAGAGAAATGATTCTGATCGTTGCGATGAAGATTGTCAATGCAATCGTGGGACAAGAGGGAAAATGAAGGGATTATCAGGGGGATTTGATGACACAGCATTTTCGGCGGTAGAGTTCATCGCCATAGGTGAGGAGGATGCCTCGGGGGAGGAAGCAGACGGAGGTGTAGTCGAATTCGCGCCGGGTATCCTTTTTTGTCTCGGAGGCGGGCGGAAGGGGGACATCATCGACGATGACGGGTTTGCTCCAGTGAGCGCCGTTGTCGCTTGAAATTGCGTAGTGGAGGGGGAAGCGGGGGAAGAGGTCGCCTGGAGTCGGGGGGACGCCATGGTTATAGAA
>CAZOTP010000064.1:1259-13722 GCA_964582655.1 uncultured Pirellulales bacterium
CGGCCGTCGGATAATTTTTTGAGGGTGATGGGGGAGCAGCCGGCAGTAAGGCCGGTGGGCCGGGGCGGAGTCCAGGTTTTTCCCTTGTCGGATGAATAGCAAATGTGGTGCGAGCCGGAGCCGGTTCGGGCGAGGATCATTAGGCGGTGATCATTCAGCTCGACGATGCAGGGTTCCTGCATTCCCCGGAGGGTGTCGGGAACGGCGGCGGGATTAAAGCGGGTCCAGGTTTGGCCATTGTCATCGCTGAAGAACAGAAGAGATTCGTTGGTTGCGCCTTCGTATGCGTTTCGGTCCACGGCGCGGGCGGCGGGGATGAGAATACGACCGGATTGTAACTGAATGGCGAGGTCATTCATTTTGTAATAAACATCGTCTTCGGCGAGATGGCGCAGGGGATTGGGATTGGACCATGTTTTTCCGTAATCACTGGAAAGGGAGAAGACGGGGAGTCCGCCATTGTGAAGTTCTGCAAGCCCTCGATGGCCGCAGAGCAGGAGCTGACCGTTTTGGAGGAGGAGAAGATCGTTGAAGGAAAGGCCTCCGGATTCGGAAAACGGGAGATCGAGGTCGCGGAATTTGCCCCAGGATCGTGCGCCGTCAGTGCTTTGCCAGAGAGAATGACGGACTTGCTGCGGATCGAGGGATGTGCGGACCATGAGGAGGGTACCATCCGGAAGAAGTGCGGCGGTAGTCCAGTCGCATTGTTCCGCCAGAAGATAGGGTGGGACAATATAGGTTGCGCGGGGGGGTGTCTGAAAATGTGTGCAGCCGGGGACCAGCAGGGACAGCGTAACAATCAGGGTGGAAGCCGTTTTTCTATAGGGATGAAGCATGGATGGAATCCTTTTGGGTGAGGGGATGTGATGGCTTGAGGTTTGGCTGTCGGAATTGAGAGGGGGTGAGGTTGAAAGCTTTTTTGAAGGCAGTGGCGAAGTAGTGGCTGGATTCGAAGCCGCAGGCCAGGGCGATTTGGGTAATGGACTGGGAGGGAGTCTGGCGGAGGAGTGTCTGGGCTTTCCGAAGGCGGCATTTCATGAGGAATTCGAGGGGGGAGAGGTTGGTGATTTTTCGGCAGTAGTGGGAGAAACGGGTGCGGCCCAGGTTGCAGTGGTGAGCCATTTCCTCGAGGGTCCAGGGGTAATCGAGATGGTTGGGCAGGGCGTCGAGGAACATTTCAACGCTGCGGTGAGCCGAGGCGAGGTGGGAGTTGAGGGGGATATTTTTTTTCTGGAGCAGCTCCAGCAGCTCCAGAAAGAGCTGATTGATGAGAAGCTGCAGGCGGGTCTGGACAGCTTCGGGCAGGGCGTTTTGAATGGTTTGAGCGATGTGTTCGAAGCATTGTTCGATTTTTCCGTTTCCCTGCCATACAGGCTGTTCATTGAAGCGGAGGAGTTGGGTGAGCCGCTGGAGGTCGGCAGGTGCGAAGACGAGCCATTGGGGCCAGAGCCAGGGGTCGTTGGGTCTTCGCATGCCGACATCCAGAATTAACCAGTGCATCCGGCTGGCGGTGACGACGGGATTTCCGACGCTGTGGGGCTGCCAGGGTCGGGTGAGGGTAAGTTGGCCACTGGAGAGTGGATGGACGGTTTGATCGACGATAAAATCGAGTTTACCCCGGACCAGGTAGCCCAGTTCAATTCCTTCATTTCGGTGGACGGGGAGGGACCAGTTTTGATCCTGCCTGGCGTCCCAGACGCAATATAAACACAGTTCTGGAATGACTTTAGGAGGGAGAGGAGCGCCGGGATAGCCTCTTCGACCAAAGGCTTCGAGCTGGATTGTGTTTTTTCGGACGGCGTTTTTGAGGGGTTCGCAGGTATCTGCGCGATAGGATCGCTGGAGGTCGTGAAAGATGGCCGGCTGGGGTTTGTGTGTGGGATTCATAAAAAAAATTTTTGTTCAAAATTTACCAGTGGTCAATTGTGGTAGATTAGACGCTATTGAGGGGGTATTGTCAAGGGCGGTTTTGGCCGTATGGATATCGGGGGAAGCGGGAAAAGTAGGGTTTGAGTTTGGTGTTCGAGCGACTATAATGCGTCGATGGACAGGGAACAGACGGTACTGTTCCCGCAACACGTTCAGGAAAGGAAATCGACATGGGAGCCAATCGCAAGCTTCGGATGGGAATGGTGGGCGGGGGTCCCGGCGCATTTATCGGGGAAGTGCATCGCAAGGCGGCGCGGATGGACGGCCAGATCGAACTGACTGCCGGGGCATTCGATATTAATCCGGAAAAATCCAAACAGATGGGAGCGCAGTTGTTTCTGGATCCCCGGCGGGTGTATGGGACGTTTCAGGAAATGATCGAGAAGGAGCGGAAGCTGCCGGAAGGGGAGCGGATTGATTTTGTATCGGTGACGACTCCGAACAACTGGCATTACCCGATTGCCAAGGCGTTTCTGCAGGCGGGATTCCACGTGATGTGCGAGAAGCCGATGACGATCAGCGTGCAGGAGGCGAAGGACCTGAAGAAGGTTGTGCAGAAGAGCGGGAAGGTGTTTGGTCTGATGCACAATTATCCGGGGTATCCAATGGTCAAGCTGGCCAGGGACATGGTCCGGGACGGAGACCTCGGGGAGATTCGCAAGGTAGTGGTGATTTATCCGCAAGGATGGCTGGCGACGGCGCTGGAGAAAACCGGTCAGCAGCAGGCGTCGTGGCGGACGGATCCCAAGCAGAGCGGCGGGGCGGGCTGCATGGGCGACATCGGCACGCACGCGGAGAACCTGGCCGAATATATCACGGGTTTGAAAATTGTGCAGATTTGCGCGGATCTGAATATTTTTGTGCCGGGGCGCAAGCTGGACGACGACGGGAACTGCCTGCTTCGGTTTGACAACGGCGCCGGCGGTGTGCTGCACGCCAGCCAGATTTCCATCGGCGAGGAGAACGGGCTGGCGATCTGGGTGCACGGGGAGAAAAAATCGCTGGAGTGGCACCAGGAGGACCCGAATTATCTCTATGTCCGGGCGATCAATGAGCCGGTGCAGATATGGAAGCGGGGGAACGGGTATGTCGCGGAGAAAAGCGCTGCGGCGGCGCGTGCGACCCGGCTGCCTAGCGGGCATCCGGAAGGCTTTTTCGAGGCATTCGCGAATCATTATGTGAATTTCGCGGATACCATCCGGGCGCAGATGGAAGGGAAGAAGCCCGATCCCCTGGCGCTGGATTTTCCGGGCGTGGAAGAAGGGCTGCGGGGCATGCTGTTCATCGAAACGCTTCTGGAAAGCACCAAAAGCAGGCAGAAGTGGACCAAAATGAAAAAGTAAATGCGGTACACCGAAAAAACAAACGAAATCCAGGCGATCCAAATACAAGGAGTTTACCATGGCTAGGCCGATAACGTTATGCACGGGACAGTGGGCGGATCTGCCGTTGGCAGTGTTGGCGGAAAAAGCGGCGAAGTGGGGATATGACGGGCTGGAGCTGGCGTGCTGGGGAGACCATTTCGACGTGGAGAAAGGCGCAAAGGACAAGGAATACTGCAAGAAGCAGCGGGCCATTCTGGCCAGGCACGGGCTGAACGTCTATGCGATCAGCAATCACCTGGCGGGGCAGCTGGTTTGCGACCCCAACGATGACAGCCGGACGGACACCTTTGCGCCGAAGTCCTGCGCCGGGGACGCCAAGAAGAAACGGGCCTGGGCGGTGAAGACGATGAAAACCACCGCTCTGGCGGCGAAGAACCTGGGCGTGAAGGTCGTGAACGGATTTACCGGTTCTTCGATCTGGCACATGCTTTATAGCTTTCCCCCCGTCCCGGATGCGACCATCGAGGAGGGATTTGCCTATTTCGCGAAGATGTGGAATCCCATTCTGGATGTGTTCGAGGAGTGCGGCGTGAAGTTCGCGCTGGAAGTGCATCCGACGGAAATCGCGTTTGATATTTACACCGCGAAGCGCGCCCTCGAAGCGATTAAGAACCGCAAGTCGTTCGGGTTCAATTTCGATCCCAGCCACCTGCTCTGGCAGATGGTCGATCCGGTGTGCTTTATTCGGGAGTTCGGCGACCGGATTTTCCATGTGCATATGAAGGACGCCGCGACGCAGCTCGACGGAAAATCCGGGATTCTCGCGTCGCATTTGAACTTCGGAGACGCCCGGCGCGGGTGGGATTTCCGTTCGCTGGGGCGGGGCGATGTGAATTTCGAGGAAATCATCCGGGCGCTGAATCACGCGAAGTATGAAGGGCCGCTGTCGGTGGAGTGGGAAGACAGCGGGATGGAGCGGGAACGCGGCGCGCAGGAGGCGTGCGATTTTGTGAAGGATCTGGATTTCTCGCCTTCGACTCGCGCGTTTGACAGCTCTTTGGAAATTCAGTAGCGCGGAAAGCGGTTTTCGCTGTTTACATCGCGGAAGCTGTGAAAAGAATGATTCCGCATACCCGCTTTCGGAGAAAGACCGCGGGCGGCTTTCCTTCCGGAAGCGGGTATGCGCCCTGTTTGGACCTGGGCGGGGCTGTCGGGATTGCTTGGCGAACCAGGCGGGTACGGGAGGATTTGCAGGGGCGGTTTTCCATCCTTTTCCAGCCGATGGAGAAATGTCTGTACAATTTTTTTGTGAGATAAGAGTGGTCGGGGAAATTGTTTTTGTTTTATTCATCTGAATCCGTTAGTACTCAGGAGGCGTGAAGAGTTCCCTGTTTTGGAGACGGTGGACCCTGATGTACAGATTGTTTACGGTATTCATCTAACGGAGGCTGATTCCCATGTATAAGATGCTTTATGCTGCCGCCTGGGTAATGGCGGTTCTGACGCTATGTTCCTGTCAGAGTTCGGGGAAAAAGGAATGCTGCCGCGATTCAAACGGTGCGGCGAATACGCTGTCGGAGCTGGAAAAAAGGGATGGATGGGTGTTGCTGTTTGATGGCAGGACCACGCAGGGCTGGCGGGGGATCGGCAAGGCGGAGTTTCCGGCGACGGGGTGGGCGGTGGAGGATGGGATGCTGGTTGTGAATCCGCAGGGAAAGAAGCATCGGGGCGGGGATATTATTACGGTGGAGAAATACGGTCAATTTGAATTGTCGCTGGATTTCAAACTTACGCACGGCGCCAACAGTGGGATCAAGTATTTTATCGAGGAGGAGCGAGTCAGTCGGCCGGGCAGCGGGGTGGGGCCGGAGTATCAGATTCTGGATGATGCCAATCATCCGGATGCGGACAAGGGAAAGCCGGGAACGAGGAAGACGGCGTCGCTGTATGATTTGATTTCGGCGGGGAAGAAGACGATGCATCCGGCGGGCCAGTGGAACCATGTGCGGATTGTGTCGCGCGGAAATCACATGGAGCACTGGCTCAACGGAAAGAAGGTATTGGAATATGACCGGGGGGGCGAGGCGTTCGCCAAGGCGGTTGCCCAGAGCAAGTTTGCGAAGATCGAAGGCTTCGGTCTTGCCCAGCGCGGACATATTCTGCTGCAGGACCATGAAGATACGGTGTATTTCCGGAATATCAAAATCCGGACGTTTTGAGCGGTTTTGCCGGATATCGGATTCATCGTCGCTGTGACAAGGATGGATGAAAAGACATTCCGGAAAAAAAGAATATGTTCGATGTGAACCCTGAACAATAAGAGATTCACAGATGATTGGATTGCGAAGGATATTTTGTTTATTTGTATTATCCGTTCTTATTTTTTTTGTGCCGTTTGGGGCAGGGAGGCGAGTGTTTTCCGGGGAGCATTTATGGGATCAGGAGCCTTCCCTATGGGAGTTGGCGAAGGGATATACCCAGTCTCATCGACTATCCCGGATCGATCCTCAGCCTCTGGGCGGTTATCGTTCCGGGGCGACGTCCATCCCCCGGCTGAGTACGCAAGAGTTAAAGATATCGCTGTGGGGTCCTCCCTCGCAAGTAACGCTGAGCTTGGGAAAAACGGATGTATGGGATCGTCGCTGTTTTCAGGATCCGCTTCTGACGATCGGGCAAATTCGCCAAATGGTTACGGAGGGGAAGACCCCGCCGTATGGGTCCGACGGCTGGCGCGCCTATGATTGCCCCGACCCCAAGCCGGTGGGTCAGGTGATTCTCCGCTGCGGGGATTTTGATTCGGCGGACCAGCCCAGGGCGGAGACGCACTGCGACAATGGTCTTCGCGATGTGGAGATGCGTCAAGGCGGTGCTCATGCCACCCTGCGTTATCTGCCCATGATGACGCAGAATGTCATCGCGATTCAGTGTGAAGCGGAAGGATTGAAACATCCGATGTCGGTTCGGCTGTACCGGCATCAGGATACGATCCCCTACGGCAAGGCCATGCAGAGTGAGGGAGGACCGGTTCCCACGGCGTGGAGCGGGTATGACAAGAAGGGGTACGATTATTCGAAAGACGCCAATAATGGAACGATGGATCCGCCGACCAGCGGATCAGACGGGGTTTATTTTTGGATTCGGCAGCGATTACCGGCGGAAAAAACGTTTCCCGAGGGATTCGAATATTATCTCGCGGCCCGCGTGGTCGGCCCTTCCGTCGAGATGGAAACTATTGAAGGAAAACAGGGACTGGGAACGCTGCCCGATAATGATGACGAACAGCGAGACTACATCGAAAACAAAAAGCCCGCGTGGGTGCTGTCGCCTTTTTACCAGGCGATTCGGGAAGCGAAGGGGGTCGCTGCTACGGCGACGCTGCCTTGTGGAGCAGAACAGAAATTCACAGTCCTGATCACCGTCGTAACGTCTGCGGAAGCGGAGGATCCATTGGCGGAGGCGAAGCGACTTCTGGATAAAGCCGCCGAACGTGCATTTGATGACCTGGTTGTTGAAAACACGAAGTGGTACGAAAGCTTTTATCAGCGCCGCGAGAAGGGGCGGATTTTTAAAGGTGACGTCGAAGAGACTCGCAGAGAGATTCCCGAGATTTTCACATCTTGGCGGTGTCCTCACAGCGGCAGTTGTCTGCCGAATCCCGCCCGGTATGAAGCGGACGCCCGGTATGCGCGGGTGGAGCAGGACTGGTCGCCCTGGCACGGGTTGCCGTGTTATAATGAATTGTATTACACTTCGACCCATGTTCAGAATCGAAGCGATCAATTGTCGATGTGGACGCATCTGGTACATTTCTGGCTTCCGGCGTGCCAAAAGAATGCGCGCGAGGTTTTTGATCTTCCCGGCGCCGTGATCCAGCACGGGTATTTGCCGCCTGTAAAACCCGATTCCTACATCCACACCGCCGGCTGCTGGGAATTCTGCATGGAGATATCCGCCCAGGTTCTGAAGGTGCTTTGGGACCAGTTCGATTATGGGGGCGATGAGACGTATTTAGCGGATTCGGTGTATCCGGCGATGCGGGAAGTAGCCATTTTTTATTCCCATTACGCAGAATTGGGTGAAGATGGATTTTATCACATCATCCCTACCGTTTCCGCGGAGCATTGTGGCTGGACGGAGAATTTTGACCGGAATCAGGATACCACCTCTGCGTTGTGCATGTTTCGATGGCTGCTGAACACAACGGCCGGGGCGTCGGAACTTCTCGGGCGGGATGCGGACCTGCGGGAGGGATGGCGCAAGGTTGCGGCGAACATGGCACCCTATCCGACGTACGACACGCCGGAAGGACCGGTGTTTACGGATGTGCCCGGCGTGGATCCGATCGGCGTGGATTATAATTTGTTTGCCGGTGTGACGCCCACTCTGCTGGCGGATGAAATCAACCTGGATTCGCCGGAGGAACTCAAGGCGTTGATGCTCCGTACGGATCGGCTGGTGCAGACATGGGAAGCGGTGCAGGTTCCGGGTGTGGGGGTGCTGCTGGGGGAGAAGAAGGGATTCCAGCCGGAGCAGTTAATCAATTCGCGAAGCGGTCGGATTCATCTGTTTCCGGCCGTTCCGGACGGGGCAAGGGTTGCGTTTCGAGAGATGCAGGCGCGGGGAGGTTTTGAAGTATCGGCGGAATGCGTTGCCGGCCAGGTCACATCTGTGGATCTGTACTCCCGGCGAAACGTCCCCTGCCGCCTGATGAATCCCTGGCCCGGCAAAAGGATTGTCCTGCTGGATTCCGACACGCAAGAGGCCGTTCCGTTTCGCTTGGATTTATCAAACGGAGAATGCATTTCCTTTGAGGCACGACGGGCAAAGCGATATGAAGTCAAAGCTGAATCCGCTTTACCAAACGGATTGAACTAAAGATTTTTGGAATGGAACCAAGCCGAAAGAGAACTGTTGAATGCACGCGTTTGGACCGGATCATGACGGCGTTTTTTTGAATACTGGAAACAGGCTAGGCAATACGTTTTCCGCTTGAAGTTAAAGATGATAATGAAGCACAGACAAGTCATTTACCGATATTTTCTGGCGGGTTTTTTGTTTCTGGGGGGTTGTGCCATCGGGTCTCGTCCGCTTCCTCCGACGGGGCTGATGTGCGAACTGCTGAGCCATCCGGAACTGGCGATCCTTACGGATTCCCAGCCGGAATTTTCCTGGATTGTACGTTCGCCGTATTCTCAAGACATGCAGGCGGGGTATCAGATTATTGTGGGGACGGCAGAAGAGAAGGTTCGGATGGGGCAGGGAGATCTGTGGGACTCAGGCCGTGCGGCGTCGAGCCAGAGTGTTGGGGTGAGTTATGCAGGGAAAGCATTGCAGCCTCATGCCACGTATTTCTGGTCGGTTCGGGTATGGACCCGAAAGGGATACGCTTCGCCCTGGAGCGATGTGCAGCGGTTTCATACGGGTGATTTTTCCGCGAAACGGAAGTGGCCCGGTGAATCGCGGTGGCAGGCGTTTTCCGATCAGGGAACGGAGAGATGGGGATTTGAAAATCGCCATCCGATCGAATTTCGCGAAATCGCTCCGGTTTATGTAATCCAAAAAAGCCCGGGTCATTATTTTATCGACTTTGGCAGAGCGGCGTTTGCTACGATTGGGTTGACAATTAATACTCCTTTGCCGCCGTCTTCCCGTCTCGCAGCCGACACGGCTCTTCCAACCCTCGAAGTTCATCTCGGGGAGATGTGCGAATCGGAACACTCCGTGAACTGCAGTCCTCCTACTCAGTATATCAACTACCAAAAAAGTTTAATGACACTTAAGCCCGGGGTTCACTGCTATCTTCTTACGCTGCCCCGTCACCAATCCACCTTTCCGAAACTGACGATCCCTTTACCCGATACTGTTCCGGAAGTCACACCATTTCGTTATGTCGAAATTATCGGGTGCCCCGACGAGCTTGAACCGAAGGACATCCGTCAACATGCCCTTTTTTATCGTTTTGATGACAGCGCATCCTCTTTCACCAGTTCCGACTCTATACTCAACCAGGTCTGGGAGCTTTGCCGGTACACGATCCAAGCCACCAGTTTCCTGGGGATTCGGATCGACGGCGACCGGGAGCGCCGGCCTTACGAAGGTGATTCGTTTGTCAGCCAGCTTGGCCATTACCATATCGACCGAGACTACGCCTTTGCCCGTTACACGCACGAATACCTCATCCATCATCCCAACTGGCCAACCGAGTATATCATGCTATCGGTATTTATGGCCTGGAATGACTATCTTTATACCGGCGATATGGAATCGCTTCAGACGTATTATGAGGATCTCAAGGCCAAAACGCTGATTGATCTGGCGCGTCCTGACGGTTTGATCCAGGCTCAGGGGGAGGACGGCAGCCACGTTGAATTTGCCAATCGTTCCCCGCGTCCGTCCGTATATAACACGGAAGAGCTGATGTGGCGACTGCACAGCACGGGACACAGTACCGAATCGCAGCTTCGCGATATGGTGGATTGGCCTCCGATCTCTCTGTATCGCGATGAGTATGAATTTAAAACAATCAATACGGTCATCAACGCCTATCATAACCGCGCCCTGGTTCTCATGGGTCGCATTGCGGAAGCACTAGGCAAGCTGGAGGACGCCGATTTTTTCCGTGCGCGAGCCGAACGGCATAAGACCTCCTTTAACGAGAATCTGTTCGATCCCTCCCGCGGTTTGTATCGCGATGGAGAAGGATCCGATCATTGTTCCCTCCACGGCAATTTATTTCCGCTGGCATTTGGGCTGGTCCCTCAGGAACACAGGGAAACCATCGTTCGTTATCTTCGCTCCAGGGGGATGCATTGCAATGTTTTTGTGGCTCAGTTTCTTCTGGAAGCCCTTTATCAGGCAAGGGAGGAGGATTATGCGCTGGAACTTCTTACCGCGGAAGAAACGGCGAGCTGGTATAATATGATTCGTCAAGGCTCCACCATGACGACCGAAGCGTGGGATTATCGTAACACCCGGAATATGGCTGTTTCTGACACCGGATTGAATAATGTTTGGGCGACCGCGCCGGCCAACATTATCCCTCGTTATCTGATGGGCGTGCAGCCTCTGGAACCCGGGTTTGGAAAGATTCTGGTTCGGCCTCAGCCGGGTTCCCTGCGGCAGGCGAGTCTGAAGATGCCGACGGTGCGAGGGACGGTGCATATGAAATTTGAAAATGAACCCGACAAACGTTTTACCATGGAGGTGACGATCCCGGCGAATACGACGGCGCGGGTTTGTCTGCCGAACATGGATAATCCGGATGTGGTAGTTCTGGTGAACGGGACGCCGCAACGCGGTATTCCGGAGGGGGGATTTGTGATTCTGGATCCCATCGGTTCTGGGAGTACTCGTTTTGAGAGGAAGTCCGCTGCCGAGAATAGCAGCCGGAAAGGAGGGGTATATAAATGAAATTATACAGACGAATTCCGAGACGCTTTCGGGTTGGTTCGAATCCTGAAGATACGGTGTATTCTGGGATTATCAAAACCGGATATTTGGAATTGTCAAACAATCGAGAGCACGGCGAAACTTGAGAAAGGAAAGAGTTGTTCTATGAGACCTGTACTTGTTTTTTTGTTTTGTACGGCAGCGCTGTGTGTTTTTTGGAGTGAAGATGCTCACGGAGCGGGAGAGTGTTTTGTGTTCAGTTGCGGGGCGGACAATGATTTGTACCGGGTGATGAGAGAAAACGGTCTGGAGTGCCGGCGGTACGATACGCCTGCGGAAGCCGCGGAGAAGGCGCCGGAGGGGGCTGGCCTTTTGATTCTGGCGGATGGGTATCCGATGAATATGACGGCGGTGTATGGGGAGGTGCTGGACCGGCTGGCGGAAAAGAAGCTTCGATGTTACCTGGAGTTTCCCTGCCACGTGCCGGGGCTGGAGCCGGATAAAGTGCGAGCCGTGTCGAAAGAACGATTGGTGGTTGCCTCGGAGGCGTTCGGGGCGGAACTGCCGCCAATGCGGATTTTGAGTATCAATAGCTGCCGGTTTATACCGTATAAGGGAGTGAAGAAGGCTCATCTGGTTCTGGCAAAGGTGGCGGGATTTGATACGGCGGTATATGGGCTGCCCGCGGAAACGTATCCGATTTTATTTGAAGCGGAAAGAGGCGATCTGCTGGTGGCGACGACGAAGCTGAGCCACTTTGTGCAGGCGCGGTACGGTCCGCAGGCGGGGTGGCAGAGTGTGTGGAAAATGGTGCTGGGGTGGCTGCAGCCGGGGAAGGAGATTGGGGCATTACAGTGGACAGCGACGGTGCGGCCGAGCTTTGCCCAAGAGGATCCGCTGCCGAAGGATGCGGAAAAACAGGCATTCGAACGCGGTGTGAAGTGGTTTGAGCGGGCGCTGGAAATGCCGATGCATGAGGAACTGCGCCGGCGGACGGATCGGAAGAAGCCGGTGGAGGACGGATTTTTCGAATGTTATTTTTCAGGGATCAATCTGGATGGAAGCCAGCCGATTGGGTCCACGCAGCGGAATGACTGCAACGGGGAGGCGATGTTTGCACTGGCGATGGGAGATGCGCTGTTGAAGGGAAATCTGTGGCGGCGGGCGGCGGAGAATATAGGGGATTGGCTTTATTTGTATTCACACAATACGAAGGGGCCGCGGGCACATCCGGCGAGTCCTTCATATGGACAGATGGGGTGGAGCAATACATCACCGGATGTGTATTATTCGGACGATCAGGCGCGGTGCATGCTGGGGACGATCGGATGTTCGGTTTTGCTGAAGGACGACCGGTGGGATGAGCGGATGGCGCGGTGTTTGGCCGCGAATCTGCGAATCTGCGGGACGAACGGATTTCAGCGGGGCCGGCGCGATGAGGACAACTTACAGTATGACGGGTGGCGGTATTATCACGATCAGCCGGTGAAGATTGAATATTCGCCGCATTATGTGTCATGGATCTGGGCGTGCTACCTGTGGGGCTATCAGCAGAGCGGGCATGAACCGTTTCTGACGCAGGCGAAGAAGGGGATGCAGACGCTGGTGGAGGCGTATCCGGACGGCTGGAAGTGGACGAACGGGATTCAGCAGGAGCGGGCCAGACTATTGCTGCCTCTGGCGTGGCTGGTGCGGGTGGAGGATACGGCGGAGCACCGGGGGTGGCTGATGAAGATCGCCAAAGATTTGATTGACGACCAGGCGGAGTGCGGGGCGATCCGGGAGGAACTGGGGGATCTGGAGAAGGGATCGTATCCGCC
>CAZOTP010000065.1:0-13642 GCA_964582655.1 uncultured Pirellulales bacterium
GTTGAGACCCCAGTAGTAGAAGTTGGGAATCCACAGTCCCAGAATCAGTGCGGTCCATGGGATTTCGGGATCGGTGATGGGTTTGAACATGTGGAGTTTGTCGTGATTGAGTGCGGTGAATTTGGCCCATCCGGAGGAAGAGTCGGTGATGCCGGACGCGGCGGCGCTTCCGGCGAGATCGGCCAGGGGGGTATCGCCGAGCCGGTCAAAGGCAAGCCACATGACGACGGCTCCGCCGGCGATGAGGGCAGATCCCTGGAGGAGATCGGCCCAGGCACAGGCTTTCAGACCGCCGAAGGTTACATAGATCGCAGCGAGGATTCCGATGATCCAGGAGGCGTTGACGACATTGATGGGGATGGAACCGAAGAGGAGTTTGCCGTGAAACAGGCTGGCCATGGTGATGGCGCCGGAGTAGATGACGGCGGCAATGGTTACACCGACGTAAATAATCATGGTGAAAAAGGCCATGATGGAGCGGGAGGCTTCGTTATAGCGGTATTCGAGGAATTCGGGGATGGTAAAAATTCCGCTGCGGAGGAATTTGGGAAGGAAGAAAAAGGCGACGACCACGAGGGTGATGGCCGCCATCCACTCATAACTGGCGATGGCGATTCCCAGCCATGCGGCGGCTTTTCCGGACATGCCGACAAACTGTTCGGTGGAGATGTTGGCGGCGATGAGGGAAAAGCCGATGAGGCACCAGTTAAGGCCCCGTCCGGCGAGGAAGTAATCCTCACTGCTTTTTTCCTTCCTGCTTTTCCACATTCCCAGCCCCAACACACAGGCGATAAATCCGACGATTACCGCAATATCGATTCCGCTCAATTCCATCGTACATTCATCCTTTCGAGGTATTTATGGAACCAATTTTTCAACTCTCTATGCCGCAAACCGCTTAAGTACGAACATAACATATTGAATGGTATGGCGTTGGACGTGTTCCGCCGCCGCCTTCCACATGCGTTTAACTCATGTTCATATAGGATGTTAAGAGAATAAAATACCGTTTTTTTTCACAGAATCCATCCCAAAAATGGCGGATTTTTCAAAAACCTTCATCTTTTGTCTCTGATGAATTGCGAAGTCTATAATGATCTGGTATATTGAATGATAAGTTCTTGTCCAATAAGTAATAAACGGTTATATGGCAAGCCAATGGCGCCGTAATGGATCCAAGTCCCTTTGAGGTCGAAGGATTTTTCGGTATGGAAAGTCAGGGCAAGTCTCCGGAAGAGAGCCGTCTGCCGGATAGGGATTCGCGGGTGCTGCGAACCGTGATGGACAGCATTCCGGATTATATTTACATCAAGGATACGGAAAGCCGTTTTCTGAACGCCAATCAAGCGGTGGCAGACCTGATGGGCGCCGGCAGCGTCCGCAATCTGGTGGGCCGGACGGATTTTGAGTTTTATCCGCGGTCGAAAGCGGAAGAATATTTTCGGGATGAACAGCAGGTGATCCAAACGGGTCGGCCTTTGCTGAATAAGGAAGAGAGTGCCAGGGGGCCCGATGGAAGGGAACGGTGGTTTTTGACCACAAAGCTGCCTTATCGGGAAAATGGGGATCAGATTCTGGGGATTATCGGGGTCAGCCGGGATATTACCGAGCAGAAATTGGCGCAGGATGCGCTGCGAAACAGCGAGGAGCGATACCGGCGGATTACCGAAGCGCTTACGGATTATATTTTTACGGTGTACTACGAAAATCACCGGGTGGTGCGGACGGAACACGGGGCGGGATGCAGGCAGGTGACGGGCTACTCGCCGGAGGATTTTCAGACTCGTCCGATGCTCTGGATCGAGATGGTTCCGCCGGAGAACCGGCCGGTGATTCAGCGGCAGATCGAGGAGCTTTTGGCGACGCATGAGGCCCCCGCGCCGATTGAGCATCCGATCCTGCGAAAGGACGGAAGTGTATGCTGGGTGGCGAAGCGGCTGGTGCCTCAGGTTGATGGGGAGGGGAATCTGCTTTCCTATGACGGCGTGATGCGGGATATTACGCAGCGGAAGCAGGCGGAAGAAAATCTTCGGAAGAGCCAGGAGATGCTGGCCAAGGCGCAGCAGATGGCTCATGTGGGGAGCTGGGAATGGGATGTCCGGACGGGCGAGGTGACGTGGTCGGATGAGATTTTTCGGATATTAAAGCTGAGTCCCGAAACGTTTCGACCTCAGATTGACGCGATTCTGGAACTGACGCATCCGGCGGATCGTCACTGGGGGAAGGATCTGGTGGACCGTTTGCAGAGCGGAGAAACGGCGGGAGAGTATGATCAGCGGTTTGTATGCCCGGACGGAGCGGAACGGACGCTGAAATCGACCTATGAGGGGCAGTATGACCGGCAGGGGAATCTGCAGCGAATTATCGGGACGGCTCATGATATAACCGAACAAAGACAGGCGGAACGGGAGCGGGAGGAGCATCTTGCGTTTCTGGAAATTCTGGTTCGTTTGGAGCGGATTTTTCGAAGCAGTGAAAGTCTGGAATCGATTATGGGACAGGCGCTGGAGGAATTTCTTTCGATTTTTCACGCGGACCGGGCCTGGCTGTTTTATCCGTGCGATCCGGAGAGCCCGACCTGGAGCGTCCCTCTGATCCGGACGACGGCGAAGTATCCGTCGCCGGTGAAGGCGAACGAACCGATGCCGATTCTTCCGGGCATACGTGCTGCGCTGCGGGACATGATGCAAAGCGATGAGCCGATCCGGTTTGGTCCTGGAACCGGCCGGGAGGTGATGGCGCATGATAAGGGATTTGGGGTGCAGTCGCTGCTGGCGACGGCTCTGTACCCGAAAGTGGGCAAGCCCTGGCTTCTGGGGCTTCACTATTGCCGGGAACCGCATTCCTGGTCGCGGTGGGAACTGGATGTATTCAAGGAGGCGGCGAGGCGGATGGGGGATGCATTGAGCAGCTTGATTTCGCTGCACGATCTTCTGGACAGCGAAAACAAGCTTCGCAGCATTTTTTTGGCGGCTCCGATAGGAATCGGCCTGGTCGCCAACCGGATTCTGAAGCGGGTGAACCAGCGGATGCTGGAGATGACGGGATATTCCGAGGAGGAACTGCTGGGGCAAAGCTCGCGGATCCTGTATCCCAGCCAGGAGGAATTCGAATGGGTGGGTCGGGAAAAATATGAGCAGATATCCCAAACGGGAACCGGAATGGTGGAAACGCGGTGGCGGCGGAAAGACGGAACCGTAATCGATGTGCTGCTGAGTTCCACACCACTGGATCCGAAGGACTGGTCGGCGGGTGTTACGTTTACGGCGCTGGATATTACCCAGCGGAAGAAAACTGAGCAGGAACTGGCCAATGCGCAGGCGCTGCTTTTGTCGGCGCTGGAGCAGACGCCGGCGGGAATCATGATCGCGGATTTTTCCAGCCAAGGCATTCGATTCGTGAACGACATGGCGATTCAGATTACCGGGCTGCCCCGTGAACAACAGCTTCAATTATCCATCGAACATCATGCCGCGATGAACTGGGAGAATTTTGCCCCGGATGGAAGCCCCATTCCCTTTTCGGACCTTCCCTTGATCCGGGCGCTGGAGCGGGGCCAGGACACGAAGAACCGTGAAATGATTGTGCGGCGGGCCGACGGCGGGGAAAGCTGGATTCTGGTCAACGGCGGACCGGTTCGCGATCCGCAGGGGCGCGTGATCGCGGCAATTATAGTGTTTCCCGATATCACCAGCCGGAAAGCCGCCGAGCGGGAGCGGGAGCGGCTGATGCGGGAGCTGGAAGCGAAAAACGAGGAGATGGAGAGCATCGTGTATGTGACCAGCCATGATCTGCGGTCTCCGCTGGTGAATATTCAGGGATTCAGCCGGGAATTGCAGGAAAGCTGCCGGCAACTGTGTAGCCTGTTTGAGCGGGGTCAGTTTCCGGAGCCTCTTCGGCAGCAGGTGGGAGTGCTGCTTGGGGAGGAGATTCCGCAATCGCTGCAATATATTCTCAGCGGGGTGAGCAAGATGGAACTGCTGCTGAAGGGACTGCTGAAATTGTCCCGCCTGGGACGGCTGCCCCTGGAGATACAATGGCTGGATATGAATGCGCTGCTCCGCAGCGTGTCGGACGTGCTCCAGTATAAGATCCAGCAAAAAGGGGCGGCGCTGTCGCTGGAGGATCTTCCTCCCTGTTACGGGGACGCCGGTCAGATTAATCAGGTGTTTACGAATCTCATTGACAACGCGCTGAATTATCTGCATCCTCTTCGGAAGGGGATTATTACGGTATCGGGCGAGATCGCAGGAGAGCGAAGCCGGTATTGCGTTTCGGACAACGGGATCGGGATCGAAACCTCGCATCAGAAAAAGATTTTTGAGATTTTTCACCGGCTGAATCCCCAGGAATCCGTGCCGGGGGAGGGGCTGGGATTGACGATTGTTCGGCGGATTGTGGAGAGGCACAAGGGGAGCATTACGGTGGAATCCATCCCGGGGGAAGGAAGCCGGTTTTATGTGGAACTGCCGGCGAAGAAGCGGAATTATTAACGCCAGTCGATACAAGGAAAACAGATGGCGACGAGTAAGCGATATGGCCGGATCGGGCTGATTTTCGTTCTTTTGGAAATGGCCGGGACAGCCCCGGGGCAGCCGGAAGGGACGGAGGAGTATTTCGCCGTTTTTTGCAACGGGCGCAAATCGGGGCATGGAGTTCATACCCGGCGGGTGGACGGGGGGGATGTCGTTACGACGGATCAGATCCGTCTTTCCATTCAGCGGAATGGAACGCCGATGGAGATAGAAGTCCTGGAGACGTGCATCGAAAGCCCGGAGGGGGATATTCTTGGATTCGAAGGGAGGCAGACGTTCAGCATTCTGGCGATGGAGGTGACCGGCAGACGAAATGCGGCGGGGAATCTGGATGCGGAAATTCGCACGGGCGATCTGGTTCAAAAGCGGGAAATTGTTCTGCCGCCTGGAACCCTGATGGCCGAAGGCATACGGCTGTTGATGGAGAAGAACAAGCCGCTGCAGGCGGGAAAGGTGATGGATATTACGCTTTTTACGCCGACGCTGCTTCAGGCAGTGGAGGCCCAAATACGGGTGGGGGAGAGGAAAACGGTGGATTTAATCGGGCGCGTGTCGGAGCTGACGGAAGTGACGGTGTCGCTGAAGCCGCCCGGAGCCGCGTCGGGAGGGGAGGATCCGGCGTTTCAGCAGATGGTGTATGTGGATGAGGCGTTTGAAGCGAAGAAGATGATTCAAACGGTGGCGAATATCACCCTTGAGCTGATTTCCTGCAGCAAAGTATTTGCGATGCGTGAAAATGAGCCTTCGGAGTTTGTCGATCAGATGATTCTGGCATCGCCGGCGCCGATGGAATCGGTTCAGCGGATTTCATCCATCCGCTATCATATCAAGCCTCTGAACAAGGGTAAGCCGCTGGTGTTCGTCGAAGATGACAATCAAACGGTGCAGCCGGACGGGGAGGGCGGGGTGTATGTGACGGTGAAGCCGGCTTCGGCTTCCGCCGGGATTGTCTATCCGTATTCCGGCTCGGATCCCAAGCTGCGGCAGGCTCTTCAATCCACCCGGTATCTGCAATCGGAGCACGAACTGATTGGGCAGTTGGCCCGGAAAGCGGCGGGGGATGCGCCGGATGCCCTTGAAGCGGCAAAACGGATTGAATCCTTCGTGCATGATTATATCCAGACGCGGGATTTGAGCGTGGGATACGCTTCGGCGCTGGAAGTGGCCCGGAGCCGGCAGGGGGATTGCACGGAACACGCGGTATTGACCGCAGCGCTGTGCCGGGCGTCGGGGATTCCCGCCCGCGTGGTGACGGGGTATATCTATGCGGATGAATTCGCCGGTCGCCGGCAGGTGTTTGTGGGCCATGCCTGGGCGCAGGCTAACATCGGGGGGAAATGGATCGGATTGGACGCGACCCGAGCGCCGAAGGGGTATGGAGCGGATCATCTTGCCCTGAGCGCAAGCGACGGCAGTCCGGAGGACTTCTGGAGCACGGTGGCGGATTTACAGCAATTCGCCATCCGGGAAGTTCAGATTGGTCCTATGGAACCGGCGGGGAATCCCTGAACGGGGATAAAAAAACCGTACCGACCATCCCTGGCCGGTACGGAATTTCGTAGGCACACTCCTTTCGCGGGGGGAGTGTACGCTTACAGATCCTGGGGCTTTACCGTGCTGCGACGGTTCGCAGCGGCCCGTTCAGCGGCCTTGTCGATCATGCAATAGATGCGGTCGGAAATCGCGGGAATGGATTCCGAGCTGCACATCATGCCTTTCGAGCGGATGTAGGCCTTCACTTTGCTTGCTACCACCAGCACGTCCTTATTGCTGGCTTTCTTGGCAGCTTTGGCTTTCTTTGCTTTCTTAGCCATGTTACAAAACCTCCATGAAAAAAGAGACACAAAAACCAAAACCAGTCAACTGCGCTATTTTTAGGGCCTTTGAACGAGAAAAGCAATAAAAAAAATCAGAATTTTTGCGAGAAAAGGCTATTTCCGCATAAAATATTGCATATTTTTTGATTTTTCGGCGTTGATTTGTGCGGAAACCGGCCGTTCGAGGCCGAATTTGTCCATCCCGGCGTCATGACAACCCGAAACCGAATCCGAAAAACGGGCAATTCGGGCCGGGCCGTTCTGGAAATAACAAGCCGGGTGTGAAATTGCATGAAAAACGGAATTTTTGTCGATTCTGTCCGGTGGAATTGACCGGGAGAACCCGGCGGGTATAAGATAGTTACACAAGGCCGTTGCAAAAATCTGGTAAATCTGTAAAGTAGGGTAACGCCATGAATAAAGAGCGAAAACAGTTTGATGAGTTTGTTCCGCTGATGTTTGCCCGGAATCTGGTGGAGGCGGAATTTTACAAGACGCTTCTGGAGGATCATGGAATCCAGGCCCTGATCGAGGACGAGAATATCGAATCTATCGGATTGGCCGACCTGACGCGAGGGGTTCCCATTCTGGTTCCGGACCATCAGCTGGAAGATGCCGAAGCGATTATCAACGACCGGGAGACCGTTTCGGAGGATCTGGAGGACGAGGAGCAGGAGGAAGAACGCCCGGATTCCGACACGGAAGCGATGGAGGGGGACAGCGACATGATGGATACAGAGGAACCCTAAATCACGCCTTGACAGGAAACGCTCCATGACAGAAGAAACGCATCAGCCGGAACGTCCGGAAGAGGACCGTCGTCAATCTACCCCCGATCGCCGCCAGTCGAATGCCTCGGATGGCACGTTTGTGGAACGGCGTGGCGGCGACCGCCGGGCCGGAGCCGATCGACGGTCAGGATGGGATCGGCGTCGGGGACCGGGCCGCCGCCGCACGGATGAACGGCGTTCCGCCGAAGAGGGGGAGATGAATGAGGAACAGTTCGAATTTCTGATGGCGGTGGAAGAATACAAGAAAGCGAACAAGAAACCGTTTCCCAGCTATACGGAGATTCTGGAAATCGCCAAGGCGCTGGGGTATCGCAAGGTAGCCGATCCGCAGCCCTTGAATTCCAGTTTGTCCGGGGAATGACGGAAGATTTGCAGGCGATCCGACGTTCGGCGGTCAAGGTTTTTTTTCGGACCGGAGGGGTGGGGATGGTTACTCTGTTTCCGGAGGGCCAATATCATGTCGGCAGTACAATTCTGGCTGGCGGCGGGATGCGGGTGTCTGTGTTTTGTTTCGGCGACGGTTGGAGGGGAGAAGAGGGCTGTGCTTCCCCTTGTTGCACCGGCGGAGACTTCCTCGGCGGAGCCGAAAGATTTCCGGCAGGTTCAGGGGGAGATCTATCAATCGATTCTCAAGCAGGCCCGGTATATGACGAGCCTGGCGCACCCCTGGAGCCAGGATCCGTCGCTGCTTCTGATTACCGAGAGCGGGCATGATGAACATGAGGTCCGGCCTAACGCCAAACTGGTGGAAGGACTGGCGTTTTTGTACCGTTTTGGTCCGTATGACGCCGCGACGGTTGGAATGGAGCGGAAGGAGCTTCTGGCGAACATCATTCTGCCGATGATGCGGTATCTCTGCGCGATTCATCTGACGGGAGTTCGCACGGCGGACACCGGGAAAAAGTGGGGCGATGACTGGCAGTCGGCGTACTGGGCCGATGCGCTGGGGCGGGGAGCGTGGTGGATCTGGACGGATTTGCCGGAGGATTTGCAGGACGGGATTCGCCGCGTGATCGAGCACGAAGCGGATCGCATCGCCGGGCAGGAGCCGGAGTATCAGGTTTCGCTGAATACCCGCGCGGAGGAAAACGCCTGGAACAGCCGCATATTTTCCTCGGCGATGCTATTGATGCCGGGGCATGAACGGAATTCTCTCTGGGAAAACCAGTTTCAGCGGTGGACGCTGAGCAGTTTTTTACGGGTTTCGGATGCGACGAGCCAGACGATCGTGGACGGCAAGCCGGTGTCTGAACAGTACGGCGGCGCGAATATTCACGGAGATTTCACGCTGGAAAATCACCAGCGGGTGCATCCGGGATACATGGCGACGGTGGGGTTGTCGGCGGGGTGTGTGCTGGATTACCGCATGAGCGGGCGAACGCCGCCGGAGTCGATGTTTTACAATGTCCGGGAGATCTATGAAAATCTGAAATGGCTGGTTCATCCGGACGGGGGAATGGTGTTTCCGATGGGGCAGGACTGGGAATTGCTGGCCCGCATACCGGGGGGAATCGGGCTGCATATTCTGATGGCGTGTCAGGCGTCCGATCCCGATGCCTGGGAGATGCTGCATCCGGTACTGGACACCATGAAGCGAATGCAGGGGCGGTCCGAGACCGGCGCGATGGCATTGCCGGGGGAGCATTTTTTTCCGTCGTACCTGGCGGATATGATCTCCAACTACGGGCTGGCGTGGCTGAACATGGAATACCACGGCCCGATGCGGCAGGCGCCGAAGGCGCGGCGCGGGGTGCGGATTTTTCCGGAGGGGCAGTTTATTCTGAACCGCACGGAGTCCGCGATTCATGCCGTAAGCTGGGGGCCGCAGCTCATGGCCCAATTCAATCCCATGACGCAGGACCGGCTGATTGACCCGGTGGAGCTGGGCGGCATCGGCGCGATTCAGCAGGCGGGCCGGACCCGTTCGGAGGTGGTGTCGCTCAAGCGGTTGGCGGTTCGGTACGATGCGGATTCTTTCGAGATTGACTGGCAGTTGGATCACGGACGGGAAATCCGGGCGTTTCAGACATTGACTTCCAAACCGGACGGCACGTGGCGGATAAAGGAAAAACTCGTCGCCCTGTCGGATGTGCAGACGGAAGAGATTCGCACGGGACTGATGGGAATCCTGAATAATCCCCGGTGGATTTATGAAGACGGCAAACGCGCGATTCAGATGGAAGAGCAGATGCAGGAGATGATCGCAGCCGAGGGGAAAGAGGCATCCGCGGCGGATTGCCGGAAGCTGGTGATCGACGGCATTCTGCGGATCCAGGCGAATCAGCCGCTTTCGGTGCTGTATCGCGGGGCGAAGGAACCGCGACGAGGCCGCTGGACCGATGAATTATACCTGAATCATATCGCGGGGCTTCGGACCTGGAAAAAGGAGCAGGTCATCAGCGAATATGAAGTCGAAATTCGATGCGAGGGAAAGAAGTAGGAGTTATTCGCTGTCGAAATGGAGGAGGGTGTGGAGGGGGTAGCCGGCGAGTTTTTTCCGGCCGGGGAGGAAGGTCAGTTCAACGAGGCAGGCGATGCCGGCGATGGTTGCGCCGAGCCGTTCGGCCAGCCGGCAGCAGGCTTGCAGGGTTCCGCCGGTCGCCAGGAGGTCATCGACCAGCAGGATGGATTGACCGGGTTTCAGCGCATCGGCGTGCATCTGCAGGGTGTCGGTCCCGTATTCGAGTTCATAGGATTCCGCGATGGTTTTGGAGGGGAGTTTTCCCGGTTTTCGCACGGGAACGAATCCGCACTGCCGTTCATAGGCCATGGCGGCGCCGAGGATGAATCCGCGGCTTTCAGGGGACAGGATGACATCGATTTTCGTGTGACGGAAGGGTTTGAGCAGTTCCGCGACGGCGGTGCGGAGGCCCTGGGGATTCTGGACCAGGGGGGTGATGTCGATAAAGTTGATGCCGGGTTTGGGGAAGTCGGGAACGGTTCGAAGCAGCGATTGCAGAAACGCTTGGGCCGTCGGGCAGGCGGTCGAATTCATCATGATCCTTTCGCGGAATTAATCGGAGAGAATGCTGAGCAGTTTGGTCAGGGCGTCTTTTTCGATCTGCCGGACGCGTTCGCGGGTCAGCCCCACCCGTTTTCCGATTTCCTTGAGGGTGAGAGGCTCTTCGCCGTCGAGGCCGTAGCGGAGGCGCAGGACGGCCGCTTCGCGCGGGTCGATTTCGTTGAGAAGTTTGCGGATGGTGGTTGTCTCGTCCGCATTGAGAACCGCATCTTCCGGACGGGCGGTTTTGTCATCCTCGATCATTTCATTGATGTCGAGGGTGCCTTCCGAGGCGGGAAGCTGACTGGCGGAGGAAAAGGCCTTGACGGCGCGGCGGATCAGGTTGGCTTTTTTACTGGGCAGATTCAGGGCGTTGCGGATTTCTTCCAGGGTGGGGGCCCGTCCGAGGGTTTCTTCCAGTTCAAACGAAGCCTGTTTCCAGCGGGTAATCATTTCGACCATGTAGGCGGGGACATGCACGGGCTGGACGCCGTTGATGAGGGATCGTTTGATGGCCTGCTTGATCCACCAGGAGGCGTAGGTGCTGAAGCGGGAGCCGTGATCGGGATCGAAATTTTCAACAGCCCGCAGAAGGCCCAGATTGCCTTCCTCGATGAGGTCGGACAGAGGCATTCCGCGGCTGGAGTACTTTTTGGCGATATTGACCACCAGGCGCAGATTGCTTCGGATCATCTGGTCCCTGGCCTGGGGATCGTTGTCCTGCTGAATTCGCCGGGCCAGTTCCTTTTCCTGCTCCGCGGTCAAAAGCGGAGAGGCGTTGATTTCTTCCAGGTATATTTGAAGCGTTGACTCAGCCACAAGGTTCTCCGTTTCCTCTGGTTTGTTGATACAGACTTCATCCGATACCACTATCGACCGAATCCTGAATTATCTTAACCTGGCTCCGTCCAAAACGATTCGGACGGCGGAAGAACAGCAGCATACCAATTCCGTGCAGACTCCTTTTCCTGTGTTGCTGTTTCTGTCAAAAACCGGTCTTCATTATAGGACGTTGATGCCGGCAATGCAAGCAAAAAGAGGAAGTGAAAGGATTTTAGAAACGGCGGATACATAAGGCTGAAATTCCCTGCCTGCGGGGGGCAAAAAAAACACAGGAAACCGCGTGAAAATGCGATTTCCTGTGCTGAAAAACAGACTTACGTGAACCGTTTGATTCCGGCGTTTGTCTTCCGGGGTCAACAGACGCCGACCGTCGGTCGGTTCCGGGAGGAATTACCCATTGGTCGGTCCGGATTGCGGGGCATCAAGTCCTTCCTGGGCTTTCCGGGCGCGGGCTTTGTTTGCCAGCATCATCGGATCGATCAGGTGGGTTCCGATATCCACGGTGCCATCCAGGCCGCCTCGCTGGGGTTTGGCTTCCGCCTGGGCGTCATCGGACACTTCCGAAGCCCATTGGGCCCGCTTGAGGGACAGCCCGATCTTGCGGTCATCCGTATCCACCCGCAGAATCTTGACTTCGACATCGTCGCCGACTTTGACGACATCCTGCGGGGATTCGACTTTGGAATCGGACAGTTCCGAAACGTGCAGGAGACCTTCCAGATCCGGTTCGAGTTCCACAAAGACGCCGAAATTGGTAAGTTTGGTAATCTTGCCTTTGACGATCTGGCCGGCGATGTAGCGATCCGGGATGGCCCGCACCCAGGGATCTTCGGTCATCTGCTTGAGGCCCAGGGCGACCCGCTGCTTCTCTTCATCCACGGACAGGACGATGCACTTGATGGTCTGGCCCTTCTTGAGCAGCTCGCCTGGGTGGCCGACCTTCTTGGTCCAGCTCAGGTCCGAGAGATGGAGCAGGCCGTCGATGCCCTCTTCGATTTCGATGAACGCCCCGTAGTTGGTCAGGTTGCGGACGGTGCCTTCGACGACCGTGCCCGGCGGGTACTTCTGGGCGACCTGCATCCACGGATTTTCCGTGAGCTGCTTGATGCCCAGTGAGATTTCCTGCTTGGGCGCATTGACGTCGAGGACAACCGCTTCGACGTCGCTGCCGACGCTGAGGATGTCGCCGGGGTGATTGATCCGCTTGGTCCAGTTCATTTCGCTGATGTGAATGAGGCCCTCCACGCCTTCTTCCAGCTTGACGAACGCGCCGTAATTGGTGATGTTGACGACCGTGCCCTTGACCACGCTGTTGACGGGGTACCGCTGCTCCACGCTGGCCCAGGGGCTTTCGGTTTTCTGTTTGAGACCCAGGGAGATTTTTTCCTTTTCGTAATCGATGCTGAGGATTTTCACTTCGATCGGCTGATCGAGGCTGACGATCTCGGAGGGGTGGTTGACGCGGCCCCAGCTCATGTCGGTGATATGCAGCAGGCCGTCGAGTCCTCCCAGGTCCACAAACGCGCCGAAATCGGCGATGTTTTTGACGGTGCCCTTGCGAATCTGTCCGACCTGAATGTCCTTGAGGAGGTTGCTCTTGGCGGTTTCCCGCGTTTCCTCGAGGAGCTTCCGCCGGGAGATCACGATATTGCGGCGTTCCTTGTCGATTTTGAGAATCTTGGCCTGAATCTGCTGGCCGATGAATTCGGAAATGTCGTACGGGCGGCGAATGTCCACCTGCGAGGCGGGCAGGAAGACCGGCACGCCGACATCCACCAGCAGTCCGCCTTTGATGCGGCGGGTGACTTTGCCCTTGATGGCGTCGCCTTCGTTGTGATGTTCGAGAATCCGCTCCCAGCCGCGGATGCGGTCCGCTTTGCGTTTGCTCAGAACCACCAGGCCGCTGTCGGATTCCATCGACTCCAGCAGCACTTCGATGGTGTCCCCGATTCGAATTTCGGAGGGATCATCAAATTCCGTGGCGCTGACCGTCCCTTCGCTTTTCAGTCCGACTTCGACCAGCACATCATCCCCGTAATGATTGACGATGGTCCCTTTTAAAATGGCACCCGGCTCAAAATGCTGCACGGTCTTATCGATGACCGAGATCATGTCCTGCTGCCGGGAGGGGCCCAGAAGCTCCTCCACCTGGAAGTCAATCTGGCTTTCATCGATATCGAACTGCCGAAAAATGTTTTTGTTTACCATTCCAAAACCTGTTTACGCTGTGGCGGGTTTTTCGGGTACCGTGAATCGCCACTCCAATTCGCGGTCCGCTGTTTTTTACGCCCTTTTACCGGTTAAAAGGGCAATCATGTATTAAACCGGATTTTTGCCCGGCCGTCAATCAAAATGGCGCAGGAAGGCGTAGAGCCGGCCTTGTTCAATGCAACTTGTTTATTTGCAGTGTATTATGTGCGTCGAGGGCAAGAAGAAAAACGTTTGGATGGCTTTCTACCTGCCTGGGAGGATCCATAAAAAAACCACACCGGTAGGATTCCGGTATGGTTTTTGTAATACTTCAAGACGAACAATCGACTGGACGTTTAGAACCCAAATCGTCTTGAATCATGGGTTCCTGCTTTCATTACGAATCTTCCATTACGGGCAGGTCTTGAGCCACTGTCCGCGGAGGGTCAGCAGGTCGGCGTTGTT
>CAZOTP010000066.1:0-12093 GCA_964582655.1 uncultured Pirellulales bacterium
CGCCGCAATCCCCCAAACAAAAACCCCTCCCCAAAATGAAAATTCAGCATCCCCTTCTTATTTGGAATACTCCCGCTCCAAAGTTTTGATTGCCTTGCGGCAGGCAATTTTTGCAAGGGGGGAAAGTCGGTCAATAAACAGTTTCCCCTCCAGATGATCGCTTTCATGCTGCACGCAGATCGCCGCCAGGTCCACGGCATCATATACAAACCGATTGCCTTCCAAATTCAAAGCCCTTACCGTGCAGCTCGCCGGTCGACGAACTTTCGCTCGAATCCCTGGGACCGACAAACACCCTTCCTCCATATCCGACCAGCCCTGAAAATCGCTAAGCTCAGGATTTATAAATACTTGCACATTTTCGCGCCGCCCATCCAGACACATTAAAAACATTCGCAACGCAACTCCCACCTGCGTTGCCGCCAGACCAATCCCTTCCTGCTCCAGCATTAAATCAGTCATACGATCCGCAAGCCGCTGGATGCGTTCATTCACCCTGTCAATCGGTTTAGCCGGTGTTCGCAACACGGGATCTGGATATTTGCAAATCTTTAAATTGGAGAGAGTTACGTCAATTTCCGACATTTTTTCTTGATCCTATACAGGGTTTTAATGCATATTCGTCTGTGCATTCATAACTTATTATAGGGCTGTCAATGAAATCGCGCCAAAGAAAAACAGTAAAATCATTCATGTACCGGAATTACAAGTCTATACAAGGGGCCGTCTTAGAGGTATAATGCGGAAATGATTCCAGCCTTTTTGGCTTGACAGAACAGGCTGGTTTGCTACCTTACAAATCTTCGTTTGCATTGCAAAACGGGGATTTACCGTTTGTTTAAGGCGCACTATGGCATTACGAAAAGATGATGAAAACAAAATAAATGCTTCGCAGCCCCTGGATTATCCGGAGGAATTCAAGAATCGGGCGCGAGCTTTTTTTGCCAAGGGTGCTGAAACGGCTTATGCCCTCAATTACGATTACGCGATCGAGCTGTATCTTGATGGATTATCGTTCTGGCCCGACGCCTTGGAGGAAGGTCATCTGAAACTCTGGGACATCGCCCTTCGGCGACAGGCGGCCGGGGGTAAAAAATCCGGATTCAGCGATGGTTCCAAATACAAAAAAGCCTCCGGGAAAAACGACAAAGACGCCATGCTCAAGGCGGAATATCTTCTGGCCAAGGAGCCATCCAATTTATCCTACATGTGCGACATGCTCAAAGCCGCCGTGTCTGGTGGTTTCCAGAAGACCAGCCAGTGGATTGCCGACCTTCTCTTCGACCGCAACCGGCAGCAGGATAAACCGTCTTTCCCTATCTATATCCTTCTGCGTGACAAATACATCGAGATGAACAATTACCACCGCGCCCTGCAGGCCTGCCAGATGGCCGCCCAGCTCAAGCCCAAAGATGAAGATTTGCAAGCCGAACTGCGGGACCTTTCCGCCCAGGCCACCATGCAGCAGGGAAAATATGACGGAGAGGGGGATTTCCGCGACAGCATAAAAAACCGCCAGCAGCAGGAAAAACTCCAGTCTCAGGAAAACCTCATTCAGTCCGAAGAAAAAAAGGTGGACGCGATTTCCGAAGCCAGGGCTGAATACCAGGCCGATCCGATGGTTCCCGGGAAAATCTTCAAGCTGGTGGATGCCCTCTGCGCCACCGAAAAAGCCGAAAACGAAAAAGAAGCCATTCAAATTCTCGAAGACGCGTTTTCCAAGACCTCGCAGTTCCAGTTCAAACAGCGAAGCGGCGACATTCAAATCAAACAATGGAATCGCTATATCCGCATTCTGCGAGGCCGTTTACAGCAGTCTCCGGAGGACGCAACCCTCACGGAACAGCTCCAGAACGCTCAGAAAAAATGCTTGCTAACCGAGCTGGAACATTATAGACTGTGCGTGGAAAATTATCCGACGGATATGAAGTTTCAGAGTGAATACGGCAAACGGCTTTTCCGGGCACGAAAATTCGAAGAAGCCATTCCCGTCTTCCAAAAAACCGGAAACGACCCTCGCTACCGGATTGAATCGTTAAAATTCATCGGTCAGTGTTTTTATTATATGCAGTGGTATCCGGACGCGGTTTCGTCCTTTCAGCAGGCGCTGGAAATTCACTCCAGCGAGGACGATGATATCGCCAAGGAGCTTCGCTACAACCTCGGACGGGCCTACGAAGCCGACAACAAACTTCAGGAGGCTCTCGAAAGCTACCGCAAAGTGGCTCAGATCGATTTTAATTATCATGATGTCCGTAATCGTGTGGAACATTTACGGAAAAAAATTTCCACCCAACCCTAATGGTTTTATAGTAAGGAGAACCGTGTGGCACATTCGCTTTCCGCGAAAAAACGCGTTCGTCAAAGTCTGAAACGGCGAGCCCGGAACCGCGCTAACAAAAGCGCGCTGAAGAAACAGGTCAAGAAATATGCGGCGATATCGAAAGATGCCGCCACAGTCGAAGCGGTAGAAACCGAATATCGAAAAACCCAGAAGAAAATCGACCAGATGGTCGCCAAAGGCGTTCTTCACAAAAAGACCGCGGCCCGGCAAAAATCCCGGCTCGCCCGTCAAAAAGCCGCCAAAACCAAAGTGTAATTTCTTTCATTCGCCAGTTCGAGGTATCGGCCATGGGTACAATCCGTATCGCCGTAGCAGGAGTCGGCAACTGTGCCAGCAGCCTGCTGCAAGGTGTTGAGTATTATCGGCAGGGCAAAAACCGGGAAACCCTGGGACTAATGCATTATCGCGTCGGCCCCTATGCCCCCGGAGACATCGAAGTCGTCGCGGCGTTCGACATCGACAAACGAAAGGTGGGAAAGCCGCTGTATGAGGCGATTTTCGCACCCCCGAACAATACCAAGGTATTCTGGGATCGCTTTTCCTCGTCCGGCCCGGTCGTGCAGATGGGCCCCATCCTGGACGGATGCTCCGATCACATGGTCGAATATCCCGAACACCTCTCGTTCCGGCCCTCCGAGGAAAAACCCGTGGATGTCGTGAAAATCCTCCGTCAGCAGAAAGCCGATTTGCTTATCAATTATCTTCCCGTCGGCTCGCAGAAGGCAGTCGAGTTTTACGCCCAGGCTGCTCTCGACGCCGGCATCGGATTTGTCAACTGCATCCCGGTCTTCATCGTGAGCAATCCCGAATGGTCCAAACGATTTGCCGACCGGAATCTTCCCTGCGTCGGAGATGACATCAAAGCGCAGGTCGGCGCCACAATCGTGCATCGAACCTTGACAAAGCTGTTCCGAGACCGCGGCGTTCGTCTCGACAACACCTACCAGCTCAACACCGGCGGAAATACCGACTTCCTCAACATGCTCAATCGCAGCCGGCTGAAAAGCAAAAAAATTTCCAAAACCGAAGCCGTTCAGTCCCAATTGGAAACTCCCCTCCACGACGAGCATATCCACATCGGCCCGGCGGATTTCGTCCCCTGGCAGCGGGATAATAAAGTGTGCTTCCTGCGTATGGAAGGCACCGGCTTTGGAGGCGTACCGCTGAATCTGGAACTGCGATTGAGCGTTGAAGATTCTCCCAACAGCGCCGGCGTCGCGATTGATGCCATCCGCTGCTGCAAACTCGCCAAAGATGGCGGCATCGGCGGACCGCTGCTGCCCGTTTCGGCGTATCTGATGAAGCATCCCCCCCAGCAGATGTTCGATGAGGATGCCCGGGACCAGATCGACCGGTTCATTCAACAGTCCCAGCACCCGCAGGGATCCATTTGCGAGCAGGCCGCCTGCTCCAAACGGAAAACGGCCGTGAAAGCCTGATTTGACCGCCATGAAGAACTGGATCGGCGCTAACCGAAACGCCATCTTCAGCCGTCTCTTTGGCAATAACATCGCCCGCGCCCGGGAACGCGTTGCCGCGGCGATGATTTTCCTCCATGTAACCCCCAATATACTCACGACGATGGGTCTGTTTTGCAGTCTGACCGCCGCGGTTTTTCTGGCTCAGGGAGCGGGGGATGATATCGGAAGCTCCAATGTTCCCGGAAAAAGCTGGTACGGCGTATGGGGCGCCATTATCATCATTTTTGGATGCGCGTTTGATATTCTCGATGGGGCCGTCGCCCGAAATTCCGGCACATCGACAAAATGCGGGGCATTTCTTGACTCCACGCTGGATCGGTTCGCCGATGCCGCCGTCTTGATCGGAATTCTGATGTATTATCTGACGCATCCCCAGCAGCCCTACCATCGCCTGCTCGTCGTGTTCACCGTGGTGGCGCTTGTAAACTCCGAATTCATCAGCTATATCAAAGCTCGTGCGGAAAATTTCATTCCCTCCTGTCCGGTAGGCTATTGGCAGCGGGGCGAACGGCTCGCCGGTGTCCTCATCGGTCTGTTTTGCGGACACATCAATACCGTCATGGTCATGCTGGCGATTCTCCCGGCGTTCACCGTCCTGCGAAGGCTGCTCTTCTCGTTCCGCCAGATTCGTAGACAGGAAAACAATCTTCCCCTTCTCGATCCCAAAAACCTCACCGGATGGCGGAAATATCTCCTTTGGCGATACCGCCGGGGCACTGTTCCCTACGATTTTGTCACCGCCGTCAATATCTCCCTGATTCTCTTTCTGGATGCCCAGAAAATCCTGGTCTGGATTTTTGAAGGCCAATAAAAACCGCCGGGGGCAGGATCAATTCCGCATCCGGCGATTTCATTGACGCGAATATATCTTACTCCATTTCCGGGAGCGGACGGATCCAGATATTCCGATAGCGAATCGGATTTCCGTGGTCCTGCAAAGCCAGAGGCAGCGCATCGGGATGAGCCTTATAGAATCCCCGTTTTTTATGCGCCGTTTCGCCTTGGATTTCGAAGGCGTCCTGCACCACAATACCGTTATGGAACACCGTAATGCGGGCGGGCTTGACAACCTTTCCGCCTTTATTAAAAACAGGTCTTCGGAATACAATATCATAACTCTGCCACTGCCCCGGTTTGCGGCAAGCATTCACCAGCGGTGGATTTTGCCCATAAACGGCCGCCGCCTGCCCGTCCGGATAGGTCTTGTTCTCATATGAATCCAGCACCTGCACTTCATACTTGCCCATCAGGAATACTCCGCTGTTTCCTCGTCCCTGCCCATCGCCTTTCACTTCTTCCGGTGTGGCCCACTCAATATGAAGCTGGCAATCGCCGAATGACCGCTTCGTCTGGATATAGCCGGAATCCTTCACGGTTTCCATATACCCGTTTTCCACCTTCCACGGAGCCGGGCCGCCTTTCACCGAATCCCATTCCGCCAGATTCTGCCCGTCAAACAGAATAATCGCATCCGAAGGCGCCTCCCCCACCATAAGCCCCGGTGTTACCACAACCGGCTGGGGCCGATCCTTATCATGCACTTTCCACTGACACGGCTTCGATTGTCCGCAGCCCATCGCAAACACCAGCAAACCAGTCCAAGCTAAAGCCATTTTTTTCATCGTTTTTCTCCTTACAAGTTCACTACTTATATCAGAAACAAAGAATGATTCCAGAACATTTTCCACTCCCCAAACAGAGGAAAATCCGCTGTTTTTCATGGCGATTCCAATTTCCAAAGGCTATACTTCTGCAATCTGCATATAATATATGCCAAACGTTAAATTCCACAGGAGCCGTAATGAAAAGCAAACTCATACATAGTTTGGTATTTTTTTCGGTTTTTCCCTTTAGCCTGGCTTCTGCCGGCGAACGAGAGTACCGGTTCGACGGTCCCATATCCAGACCGGTGCTGGAAAACTACCTTTCCCGCTCTATTACCATGGCGGGCCTCCAGTACTTTTCCGCGGAATGGCAGGAAGACGCCCGTATGCTCAAGCATATCGGAGCAAAATTCGCGGGCCGGGCCATCTATATGTGGGGCAGCGAATACCCCGTCTCCATCCCTGAGGCAAACAGCAATTCCCCTACCCTGGCTCAGGTTATCCACGCCGCCGATCCGGACATCATTCTCCAGGCCGGAATTTTCGAAATTGTTACGGCAAACGTAAACAAAATCCCCATCCCGCCTTGGGTCCTCGCCGAATTTAATCAGCCCGCTCAGCCGCGAAACTTCATCTATGAAAATATGATCTTCGAAAACGGCCGCTGGGTTGACCACTGGGGTAAACAGTCCTCCGTCCCCGACATCTCCCGCCTCGAAACCCGGATGTGGTATTTCTATCTCGCAGGCTCCTATATCCAACTTGGTTTCGAAGCCTTGCACCTCGGCCAGATTATGCTCATCACCGCCAACGATCCCGGCTATCAGAATTTCGATGCACTCCTGACTCGTATTCGAAACTACGCGGCAAAGCACGCCCGCCGCCGCTGGGTGCTCTGCGACGGCCATATCTCCAGTGGAATAGATTGTTATGGTCTGGATTCCAAAGTTCTTTCTCAGGTAGGCATCAAAGTCGGAGATCGTCTGCTTCTGGATTTCAATGCCCTGCCCCTGAGAATTCGGGAAATTCCCGATCAGCCCCAAAAAGCGGATCTGGCGGTAGGACATCTGGATGCCATCTACAACCGAAGCGGCGGAGGAATCACCCCCAGCGGATGGACCTGCGACCACCTGCCCTATCTAGTGGAATACGATAACTGGGGCGCTTCCCCCGCACCCGGCCAAAGTGCAAAAGGCAAAACAGGAAATCTCGTCGGAATCAGCGACACCTTCTGGGTCTGGGGCTACGATGAAATCTGCTGGTTTGCGCATCAGAGCGAATCCGATCGAAACGAATGGCTGAAATACGCCTGGAACTGGGTCCGCAAAACCGATCCCAACGGCTTCGTCCAGATGCCCGGACTGCGGTGCCTGGCGGTCCCCGTCAATGGAATAAACGACTACCGCGCCAACACCAAAAGCGACGCCTGCCCCAACGGATTCAATCAGGAACAAACCATCCGGGAAATCTGGACAAACGATAAATAACAGCCTCCTATGGAACAGCCATCTTCCACTACTCCCTGGACACGGTCGGATTTGCTCGATCCGCATCAGATTCCCGATAAATCCTGTCGAGTCCATCAGATGTTCGACACTATCGCCTGCCGATATGACCTTCTCAATCGTCTGCTGAGTTTCAACCTGGACCGCCGTTGGCGAAAAACAGCAGCCCGGCTGGCCAATCTGGAACCCGGCCAGGCTGTTTTAGACCTCTGCTGCGGCACAGGCGATTTGGCTTTCGCTTTCCTGCATCATCAACCGAACCTGAAAAGCCTAACGGGTCTGGACTTTTCGGATAGCATGCTGCAACATGCCATCCGAAAAAGCCGCCTTAATCCTTTATCACCCCAATGGTTACAGGGGAATGCGGAAAAACCGCCTTTCCCGGACAACGCTTTTGACCGGATCGGCTGTGCCTTTGGCATCCGGAATCTGCAAAATCCCAAATCCTGTTTTCATCATCTTTTCCGAATTCTCAAACCTGTCGGCCGAATCGTCATTCTGGAATTTGCCCTCCCGCGAAACCTCGCCTTTCGATGGTTCTACCAGTTCTATTTTCGTCTTGTTTTACCCGTCATTGCCGCTATCATGGTAAAAGACAGCTTCAAGGCCTATAAGTACTTGCCGGAATCCGTAGTTCATTATGACACCCAGCGGCGACTGACCACCTGGATGCGAGAAACCGGATTTATCAACATACAAGTCCAAAGGCTCAGTTTCGGAATCGTGCTGGCCTTTACCGCGGATAAACCATGAATGATCTGACAGAACAAACCCCGCAAAACCGCTGGTTCACCGACGGGCCTACAATGGCTTCCTCCCGCCGACTCTACACGGGGTACTGGCTCATCACGCTGGTCCTCTTTGTATTTCTCAATATGTTCGATCTTCGCCTGCGTCTGGGAGTCTGGATTCGCCTTAACGGTCCTTACGAATCCATCCCCCTGATCCCACAACTACTCGCTCCCCTGAGCCTCTTTCACTATCCGTCCCAGATTCTCATCAAAGCCTCGGTTATGGCCATGCTCTGCACCGTGCCGATCCTGATTGCCCTGCTGTACAACCTGCTGTATGCACTTCCTTTTATCGCCGTTGTTTTTTTTCTGGGCCTCAATCCCATTCTTACTCTTTGTTTGTTTTTCAGTTGCGCAGCCGCGAGCTTCGAACCGCTGCGATTCAAATCCAAATTCGTGGCGTTCCTCCTGTGTCTCCTGCCTGAAATGCTCTACTGGGCTTTTTTTTCCGGCGAAAATCCCGAAACCGACATCCTTCGATGGGCCGTTCTCTATTCCCCCTGGGCTTTGGCATTTCTTCTGTGTCTCCTGCTGGCCGGAGGAGTCATCCTTATCGGTCATTTTCTCCGATACCGTCCCGGTATCCTGATGCCGATATTCGGCCTGATGCTCGCGTCCACGATTCTTTTTTTCAACTATTCCGTCGGAATGAATGAACGAGACTATCAGGACCAGGTCGCTCAAAACAGTCCCTGGCTGGTACCCGAATTCCAAAACCTCAACATTCTGCCCCTTCTGGAAGAAGAACTTGTCCAGCGAAAAAAGCAGACGCCGTATCTTACCGATGATCAAATTCTCAAACAGCTTCGCATGGAATGGCGATGGGCCTTCCTCAGCGGATCCACTTTGTCTATCGCTCCCGACCAGACGACGGAATTTGCCGGTCCGCGATTCCCTCTTGCCAAACGGAAAATCACACAGATTCTCGATCGCTATTCGGACATTCGAGATGGAAAAATTGAACAATTCATCCAGACTCATAAACACCAGAAACGTCTCCCCGACGCCCTCTATTTCCAGGCTCTCTACTTTGACATGCGAACCGATCAGAGACGACTTCGCGATGAAGACATGCTCAGCTTTTATTTTGATGTTCCTTCCCCGGAATCCATGCCGCTCTGGCAGGAACTCCTCAAACGCTTTCCCGATTCTGACGTGAGCATCGAAGCCCGCTGGCGCCTCGCCAGACGTCTAGCCGAACAAAAACCTGCATCCGCCGAAGAATCCTTCCAGTATGAACAGGCTCTAAAGCTCCTCGATGAAGCGGAGCAGAAATGCAGACTCAAACTCCTCCAGATTCAGAAAGAAACCGGATTTCGGTTCCTCCGCCGGTTTGGACTCGACACGGTCATCACGCCTCCCCCGCCCACTATCACCGGCGAACAATGGCTCAATCTTCAGTTTCGCATCTATAAACTTAAATCCCTCATCAGTCCTGAAAATCGAACCGGACATGTCCGACATGAAGAACGACTGGCGGAATTCGTCAGCCTGGATCCGCGCCAGTTCGGTTATCAGGCCAAACTGAAAAATCTCCTCCTCGATTCCCCTCAGCCCGATCCTCTGCTTGACAATATCGAACTCGCGGAAGCGATGCTGCTCCAGGATCCCGAAGAACGAATCGTCCGCCTGAACGATTTAATCAAACAATACAAGGATCGCGACGGCGGAATTGAAGCCTCACTCCAACTCGCCCTCGAAATGCTCCAGCAGAAAAACACCGAGATCCATCCCGCGGACCGCCAAACCCTGCTCCTTCGAGCCCGCGAACAGCTTCAATCCGTCATCAAGGCCAAACCGGATTCCTTCTGGGCTGACTATGCCCGCACCCTCCTCCAGAATAATCCTCTGGAATAACTCCCCGCTCCTTCTTATACTGATTTCCCTTGAGTGCCCCGGAAATGAAGAAACCCGAAAAAAAATGGTATTATGACGGTCTTGCCTTTTCCTGCAAAGGCTGCGGACGATGCTGCTCCGGACCCGACGAAGGTTACGTTTGGGTTTCTTCCGAAGAAATCCAGGCAATCGCGGAGTATCTCAACCTGACTCCCGAAGCCTTCAAAAAACAATGCCTCCGCCGTGTCGGCATCCGCCACAGCCTTCTCGAAAACGAATTGGACAAAGATTGCATATTCCTCACCCGGACGGAAACCGGCAAAGGCTGCCGCATTTATCCGGTACGCCCCCGTCAATGCAGAACGTGGCCTTTCTGGTCAGTCAATCTGCAATCCGAAAAAACCTGGCAGTTTGCCGGTCAGGTCTGTCCCGGCATCGATCTGGATCAGTATTATGATTTTCAGACCATCGAACAAATCCGAACCGGAAAGCTCGACAGCCTTACCCCATGCGGCGACCTTCCCCGGGCCGCCATTCAGTGGATCCGGCTCCACCTACAGGACGCCCCACGCCTGGAATTCATACAGAATATCTACAACCAGCTTGACCGGCACCTCGAAGCGGCCAATCCCCATTGCGACAGTTGCGGCAAATGCTGCCGCTTTGATGACTACGACCACAAACTCTTCGCCACCACGCTGGAAATGCTGTATTTCTTCCATGGTCTTCAAACGCTGCAGGAGAACGGCATTTTCAAGAACATCCGGGCCAATCCGCATGCCTGCCCGTTTTTATTCAAAGCGGGCTGTCAAATTCGAGACTGGCGCACGGCCGGCAGCCGCTACTGCTTTTGCCAATCCCTGAACCGCGTATTTCAGTCCGATCTTTCCGAATCCATTCTGAAGCAGCTTCGCAGCGCCCACTACCAGATCGGTGCCATTTACCTTTATGCAGACCTTCGCACCTGGCTGGACCTGTGGTGCCAAACCGTATCCTCCTCACAATCGACATAACGACATTTATTCCGTCGTGGGCGCAAGCTCCAGAATTTCCTGTCCCATCGCAGGCAGTGCGAGAGCCAGCTCCCCGTCCTGCAATTGTTTGCCGGTGAACGTCCCCATCACTTTTTCGGAAAACCACGCACTCACATTATATTGCCGCCGCGTCTTCACCCACGGAATATTGATGTTCCGCTGATCCGCTCCTTGTGTGCCGCGAAGGATCACCACCGCTCCGCCGCCTTCTTCGTTGAGCTTGCCCCACCAATGCCAGTCCGTCTCTGTTGGCTCCGGCACGCCGCTGAATTGAAAATAGCCATAAATCCCATAGGTTTCCTGAAGCCGTTTGAGCAAATCAAAACGCTTCCGATACCGCGCAATATGCGTTGGCGTCAGAGACGCCAGGTCTCCCTGCCAGACATTGGGAATCCCTACCAGCCAGCTGCAGATCTGACGATCCTGAATCTCCGGCGTCAGCGTCCCCTTGTAATGCACCATCGATGCACCAAGGTATTCCACCCGGTATAAAGGAAGCCCGCGATGGGCATACAGCATCTTCCGGCAGTTCAGCGCGCTGGCCAGAAGTTTTTCCTGCATCGTTTTCGGATCGCATCGTTTATTATTTTCGAACTCCGGTCCCACCCGTTTGTACCGGTCGCCCGCCCCGCCGTAATCGTTGGGCGCGGTATGGTACGAAACCGCAGATTTCAAACTGGCGACATCCGCCCCCGGTCCCGGCGTATCCCACAAAATCTCATGGGACAACAGGGTCACAATCTCCGGCGCCCGCCGATGAATATCCCGCTGAGACTCCAGAAGTCCCCGCAGCCCCCGAAGATGAGACTCTTTTTGTGTACGGCTTTCATGCCCTTCCGCTATATCGCCGAAAAAGATATTGCTCAGGTCCTGTTTCATATATACCATGCCGTAACGGTCGTGCAGATAGACAATATCATCTGCAAAATAATCCCGCCAGTTCGATGCAAAACTCATGCCCAGACCCCCTCGTTTGATTGGAGGCTGCACCGCCGCCTCCGGCAGCGCCCGGAAATCCTTCTCATCCTCCCGCCGGATGCACGAGGTCCACAATCCCAGATGCAATCCTTTCTCGCGAATATAGCGGCAGGTAGCATCAAAATCGGGAAATTTCTCCGGATTCGGCACCGTCGCCGATCCCGCCCAGTCATTCGTCCGCCCCCACCCGGCATCCAATTGAATCCCCGCCAGACCGACTTCCAAGGCAAGATCCGCCGCCTGCCGCATGTTTCCATCGTTGATATTCGTATTGTAATTCGCCCAGCTGCACCACATCGGGGCAGGCAGCGTCCGGAAATCCACCGACAGCAGAATCGTCTTTTCCATAAACCTCATATACGGGCCTTCGATTGTCCGGTCCCGAGGCGTCGAAGGAACCGAAACCGTTGGAATCACCTCCCCCGCGTACGCGTAATAAAACACCGGCTCTGAAACAAACCGTTCCGAAGGCCCCAGCCCCCCCTCGTGCCCGGAGGACCCAATCGGGCAGGGATAGATG
>CAZOTP010000066.1:12103-13130 GCA_964582655.1 uncultured Pirellulales bacterium
CCACTCGAAAAAGTCGTCTGCATACCCCATCCCCCCGTCATTCCGTATCATCCGAAGCGCGGAAGGGATTTCATTCACCGCAATTACCCCCAAAGCCCCGTCCTGGGTTCCCAAAGCCGCAACGCTTGCCGTAGTCCCGTTGATTGCCGGTGTACAGTCCGTGCGATGCCGATACGTCTCCGTAAACGATAGATCTTCGATCAACAGCGAATCCACCTTGATCCAACAGGGTGAATTATTGCGAATTTCCATCCATTTGCGAATCACCGGCTGCCCTTCATAAATTTCATAAAACAAATCCGCCGACATCCCGAAAAACCTATTCTCACGCGTCGCGCGCGCCCGGATATTCAGCAATACCTTGCCCGGTTCATCGCGGATGATTCGGTAAGTAATCACATCAAAGACCAAGTCCCATGTCCGCCCTGTCACCGAAACCGGCTCCACCCACTTCACCGACTGTTTGACTTCAAACCCTTCTCCCTTTTTCACGATCAGCGCATCGGTTATATCCGCCGCAGTGTTCTCTACCGCTTCGACCCCTCCGGCCGCGGCACCGGGCCTGATTCCCTTGGGCCGGGAATTCGGTTCGGCAAAATGGATCGTAAACGATGCCTCATTCGCCTCTCCTGCCAAAATTTCATGACCATCAACCTTCAAAGCGGTAGTACTAACATTCGATCCTTGTCGTGTTATTGTTCGCTGCAGGATCCCCGCATCCAGCCGAATAGTTTGCCCCTCCATCGTAATATCATACCACAGTTCCGCTCCGCCTGCCCGTGTGAAGCTTGAACCGAGACATAACACCACACCCGTTCCAAACATCATCGCTGCTGAAAATATTCCACGTTTTGGCATTGCTTTCACCTGAAAAAAAACTTTGTTCTTCTGTATTCTCACACACATATGCATGCCCCGCGATCGCCTTTTTATATCGAACAATGATATTCAATCCCCGTTAAAGAAAATTGTCTAAGGCACTCTAACAAAACTCCATTATTCGTCGCCAGCAAATTAGAAAGCAGCC
>CAZOTP010000067.1:0-12926 GCA_964582655.1 uncultured Pirellulales bacterium
CCCGCCGCTGCTTGCAGATAACTGCTGCTCACGGCGATCTCCGCACGCTGCGCGGACTCTTCGCCCTGTTTGCACCCCAATAACCCCATAATCCCCACAATGCACACAAATCCGGCCTTCGCGGCTGTCTTCATTTTCAATACATCCTGTTTCGTTGGGTATCCTGGATGCAGGAATGCCTTGGCGGAAAATGACTATTCAAAGGTCCCCACATGCCGGCCCTCTTTCAGTCTCACTCGCGTCAGTACGCCCCGGTCCCGCTTCGGCTCGTACCAGCTTTCCCGGCAAACGGGATAGTATTCATCCACCGCCGATTGCCCATCAAAACGGGGGCCCAGACTGTAGAGAACCCAGCGCACCGGGGAGTTTTGAGGTTCCTTATAATACGCCCCGGTATCCAGATCCAGATCGGGAAAACCGTCGGGAACCCACATCCGGCTGCCATTCCGCTTGACGATGCTGTCGTTGAGAATCAAATCCCCCACGGCCAGGTACTTGTAGGTCTTGCCCGGATTGAAGGGGTCTTCCATCCCGCTGGACATGGCTCCTTCGGCGTCGGGCTTGCCGGGCAGATACCCTTCCTCGACCAGTTCGTCGGGAATTTGAAAATAATGATCGACCATCATGCAGGAATTCCGGGTGGGCGGAAAATCCCCCCGATGCTGCATTCCATACTGCTCCAGCGCCAGGCCGATCTGGTATAATTCGGCGTTGACCTGAAGAATGCGAGCCTGCTGACGCGCACGCGCCAGCGCGGGCATCAGCAGACTCACCAGCAGAATCGCAATCGCCATCACGACCAGCAATTCAATCAGTGTAAAAGCTCTCTTGGTAACCATCATCCATTAGGGACAGCCGGCAATTCCCGGACAGCTCATCAGCCACTGCATGCGAAGTCGAAGCAGGTCCAAAGAATTGACTATGCCGTCGCGGTTCGTATCCGCGGCAAGATTCCCGCGCGAATATCCCCGGTCCCAAAGGACCTGCCCGTTGCCATCGTAATTGGGCACCCAGAGCCGGTAGCCATCCTGATAGGGGGAAGCGGAGTCCTCCTGATCGAGTATCCCCACAATATCAAACGTGGTGGGGAGATTGTTCGATCCGGCGTAGATGCCGGAGCCTCGGCCCAGTTTGACCGGGAAGGTTTTGAGGGTTACGCCGTCCGCTTTGAGACTGCCATCGGTAATTTTCAAAGTGGCGTCGGCGGCCCAGCCTGAGGCATCCACAAACTGGACATTTTTTATCCGAATCAGACGCCCCTGATAATACTCGCAGCCATAACTTCGCGTGGCGGTGAAAATGAAATCATCCGCGTCATTATACGTCGTATCGTCTTTGAGGTCATCCAGCGTAACCACTTCCGCCTGCGGCAGGCCGGCGCCGGCTTCCAGGAGTTCCACCGTGAAATCATACGCCGGATCGCTGTCATGCTGTTCATTCACATTGGCCTTCCCGCGGTACGGCAGCCAATATCCCGTCACCCGAACCCGGTCCCCCGGCGAAAACCGATAGCCGCTCACTGGATCATGATTCAGACGGCACAACTCGCTGAGCCACTCCGCGTTGGTATAGCTGGGGACTGTCCCGCCGGTTGTCATGCTGTAATTCTGACCGATATAAACGGCGGTCCCGGCATGATCGGCCCCCTCCCCCTGAATATAAATCTGCCACTGACCACCCATATTAAAAGGAGGCGGGACCGAATTGCTGTAGTTGGGCGTCGGATCGAGAATCTGTTCCGGAGAATTCAGAATGATACCCTCCAAAACCACACTGGAGCCTGTAAACGTGCTATTTCCGTTTGCGTCCACCGCCTGAAAATCCGCGTGCAAATCCGCTGCAAACCCTTGACAACAAAACATTAATAACACAACAACACATCTGGAAACCGTACTGTCATGAAAACTCATTTTTCTTTACTCCTTCCTGCTGTTAGCGCATAATAATATTGAACTCTTGCTACCATACATACTTTTATAAAATTCGTGCTACTAAGGCAAGAAAAAAAAGGAAAAAACTTTTAAAAGGTACAAATTCCACCTAAAAAACAGTGGCCTCTTGGACAGAAAGCACCGCACATGCCACAAAAACCAATGGTCTTGGATTTGAAGGACAACACGGAATACCAGCCTCTTTGGAACGGCCCTCCCCACACCTGCGGAATGCTGTCGGGTCTGGTTCATCTTTCCGCCTGTCAGCAGTGCGGCGAACACACCACCGGAAGCCACGAGGAAACCCTCGTTTTTCTGGCCGGACAGGGTGTTGCCCTGTTCGAAAATCACCCCCCCCTGCCCGTCGGCGCCGGAAAAGTGTGCTATATTCCGCCGGACACAAAGCATAACCTTCAAAACACCGGCAGCGAGCCGCTGATATATATTTACTGCGTCGCCCCGGTCCATCCTGGAGGAACAAACCCGTGAGTGATCTGGAACGAGTGGGCATATCCCTGGACCAGTCTCTCCTGAAGATGTTTGACGGTCTGATACACCGGCGAGGCTATCCCAACCGCTCCGAAGCAATTCGCGACCTGATTCGGCGGGAACTGTCCCAGGAGCAGCTCGCCCAACCGGATTCGCGGGCGATCGCGGGCATTTTTCTGATCTACGACCATCACAATCCCGCCGTGCATCAGAAGCTCATCGATCTCCAGCACAACCATCTGCTGGAAGTCATCAGCTCGATTCACGTGCATCTGGATCATCACAACTGCCTGGAAATCATCATCCTGAAAGGCAAAGTCGCCGACATTCAAACCCTCTCCGACAAAATCACCAGCATGAAGGGCATCCAGCTCAGTCAAAGCTGCCTGATGAGTCCCGGGGAGAATCTCGCGTAACCTGCATACACGGATATCAAGATTGGAAAGGATTGCACATTGAAAACCTGGAACATTGCCATCGTCGGAGCCGGCGTCATCGCGGATTTCCATGCCCGGGCCATTGGAGATCTTCCCAATGGCAAACTTGCCGGATTCTTTGATCTGGCCGGGGAACGCGCCGCTCAACTGGCTGAAAAATACCATGTCAAAGCCTATTCCTCGCTGGAGGAGCTGCTCGGAGACCAGGGCGTGGAGATCGTGGTCATCGCCACCCCCAGCGGGGCGCACATGGAAACCGCGATCGCCGCGGCGAACGCCAAAAAACACGTCCTTTGCGAAAAGCCGCTGGAAATCACCCTCAAACGCGTCGACGCGATGATCGAGGCGCATAAAAAAGCAGGCACTTTGCTGGGCGGAATTTTCCAGAGCCGCTTCTGCGAAGGCCTTCAGCCTCTGCGGGCCGCCGTCAAGGCAGGCCGCTTCGGGACCATCACCTACGCCGGCGCCTATATCCCTTGGTGGCGGGCCGATGCCTATTACACGGGAAGCTGGCATGGCACGTGGAAACTCGACGGCGGCGGGGCCTTGATGAATCAGTCCATCCACCGCATCGACCTGCTGTGTTCCCTGATGCCCCCCGTCGAATCCGTCATGGCCTACACCGCTCACATCGCCCATCCCCAGATTGAAACCGAAGATACCTCGGTCGCGGCAATTCGATTCCAGGGCGGCGCGCTGGGCGTGATATACGGCACTACCGGCTCCTTTCCGGGCCTGCCCATGCGGCTGGAAATCAGCGGGACCAAAGGCACCGCAATCTACGTCGATGACAGCCTGACCACCTGGCAATTCGCGGACGAAGCCCCGGACGATGCGCAGATCCGGGCGAAATTCGGCCAGGTCCGCGCTGTGGGAGGCTCTTCCGACCCCAAAGCCATCCCCTACCAGAACCATACGGCAAACTACCGCGCGTTCCTGGACGCCCTGGACAGCCAATCCCCCTTCGAAATCAACGCCGAGGAGGCGAAAAAATCCATCCGCCTGATTCGGGCGATTTACCGTTCCGCCCGGGAAAATCGGCAAATTCTTCTTACCGAGGTCCAGGACTAAGGGTCTTATACGACAAGCCTGGATTTGAGGTGTTTTATGAATCCCAATTCACGCCGACAATTTTTCCAAACCGCCGGGGCGGCCGCGGCGGCCTCCCTTCTGGCAAAAACCGGACGATCCTTCGCCGGCGATGCCTGCTGCGCCAAACCTTCCTGCAAGGCTGGTTTCCAACTCGGCCTGGCTTCCTATACCACGAGGGAACTCTCTCTCGACCAGACGATTCAGATCGCCCGGCGCATGGGGTTGAAATACATCTGCCTGAATCCCATCCACCTGCCCCTGAACAGTTCCAAAGAGAAAATCCTCGAAACCGCGAAAACCATCCGCGACGCTGGTCTGGATTACTATGGCGGCGGCGTGATCGATCTGCTCACCCCCGAGGAAATCGAAAACGGCTTCCAATATGCCCAAACCGCGGGCCTTACGATCATCGTCGCCTGTACGACACCGCAGAGGTTCCCCGCCATCGAGAAAAAAATCAGGGAAACCGGCATCGCCGTCGCCATCCACAACCATGGGCCGGAAGAAAAGAATTTCCCTACTCCTCTGCAGGGCTATGAGCTGCTCAGGGGAATGGACCCGCGATTCGGGTACTGCCATGAGATCGGCCAAACCGTGCGGTACGGGGTCGATCCGGTGGAGGTCATCCTCAAATGCAAAGACCGCATCCTGGATTTACATTTCAAGGATGAGGACAAAAACACCGCCCAGGGAAGGCCCCTGGAGGTCGGCCGGGGCGTGATTGACATTCCCGCCGTCCTGGCGGCAATGAAAGAAATCGGCTACGGCAAAATCGCATCGCTGGAATATGAAAAAGACGGCGAAGATCCCCTCCCCGGCATCGCCGAATCCATCGGCTACATCCGGGGCTGTCTGGCCGCGCAGCAGCAGAAATCCTGAACAGGAAAAATACTATATCACGCAAAAGCGCCCTTGCGAAACAACAAAATTTTCATACACTAGTTCATGAGGTGAAACGATGAATGCACGATCCCGAAGACAATTTTTCCAGACAGCGGGTCTTGCCGCCGCGGCAGGATTGCTTTCTTCCGGCGGAAAAACGCACGCCGCAGACGCCTGCTGCGCCAAATCGGCGGGCAAATGCGAACTGAAACTGGGGCTGGCGTCGTATTCCACGCGGAAATTCAACCTGGATCAGACCATCCAGATGACCCAGCGGGCGGGGCTGAAATACCTGTGCCTGAAAAGCGTGCATCTGCCTCTGGAGAGCACGGCCCCGGAGATTCAGGCCGCCAAAAAGAAAATCGAGGACGCCGGATTGATCCTTTACGGCGGCGGGGTTATCAGCATAAAGTCGGATGCCCATATCGACCAGGCTCTGGAATACGCCAAAACCGCGGGCATGACGATCATCAATGTCTCCATCGCGCCTTCGCTGCTGAATACCCTCAACCAAAAAGTTCCGAATTACAATATCCGTGTTGCGATTCATAATCACGGGCCGACGGATAACGACTATCCCACCCCCGTCGAAGCCTATGAACACATCAAAAATCGGAATCCCCTCATCGGGCTTTGCATGGACATCGGCCACACCGTCCGCGTGAACAAGGATCCCGCCCAGGCGGCGATAGTCTGCAAAGACCGCCTCTATGACGTCCACTACAAAGATGTGAACCGCAGCGACAAAGAAGGAAGCTGTGTCGAAGCCGGCCGCGGGATCATCAATATCCCGGCGGTGTTCAAAACGCTCCAGGAAATCGGGTACGCGGGAATTGTGTCTCTGGAATATGAAAAAGACGCCTCCGATCCGCTGCCCGGCATCGCCGAATCCATCGGCTACGCGCGGGGCGTCTGGGCGGCCATGAAGGGCTGATGCCGCCCCAACCCAAAACCGGCTCATCCGGTATCGAAAGGAATTGAATATGTACAAAATCGTATCGTGTGTGTGCTCTCTCCTGCTGATGGCAACTCTTGGGCTTTCCTGCCAGAAAGAACAAAATACCATGTCCAAATTCACCGGCGCCAAAGGCGAAGTCAGACTGATGACCCTCGATCCGGGTCATTTCCACGCGGGGCTTGTCCAGAAATTCATGTACGACGAAATCGCCAACGACGTCTATGTGTACGCGCCGGCGGGCGACGAAGTCAATGCCCATCTGAAACTCGTCGATTCCTTCAACAAACGCCCCGACAATCCCACCGCCTGGAATGAAATCACCTACATCGGGCCTGACTTCTTCCAGAAAATGATTGCCGAAAAACCCGGCAACGTCGTCGTCCTCGCCGGGAACAACAAGCAGAAAACCGAATACATCAAGGCCTGCGTCGATCACGGCCTCAATGTGCTGGCCGACAAGCCCATGGCCATCGACAAAAACGATTTCGCCATCCTCAAGGAAGCGTTTGAAACCGCCGAAAAGAAAGGCCTCCTCATCTACGACATCATGACGGAGCGGTTTGAAATCACCACCATCATCCAGAGAGAGCTTTCCAACAATCCGGAGGTCTTCGGCCAGCTGGAAAAAGGCACCGTCGAAAATCCCGCCGTCATCCGCGAAAGCAGCCACCATTTCTCCAAAAAAGTCGCCGGAAGCCAGCTCATCCGCCCCGCCTGGTTCTTTGACACCACCCAGCAGGGCGAAGGCATCGTCGATGTGACCACCCACCTGGTCGATCTGGCGATGTGGGGCAACTTCCCCAATCAGGCCATCGACTACAAAACGGATCTGGCGGTCAAAACCGCCCGCCGCTGGCCCACCCTCATCACCAAAGAACAGTTCGAACGGGTCACCAAAAAGCCGGAATTCCCCGAGTACCTCAAAGGCGCTCTCGACGCCAACGGCGTCCTGAACTGCTATTCCAACGGCGAATTCACCTTCCAGATCAAAGGCGTCAACATCCAGGTCCGCGTGGTGTGGAATTATGAAGCCGAGCCCGGCGCAGGCGACGCCCTCTATTCCCTCGTGCGGGGCACCAAAGCCAGCGTCATGATCAAACAGGGCAAGGAGCAGAACTTCGAACCGGAAATCTATGTCGAACCGGCCGGCGGGACCAATCCGGCGGATCTGGAAAAAGCCCTGGTCAAGGCCGTCGCCGAAATCAACAAAAAATATCCCGGCGTCGGCGTGGAAAAACAGGGCAGCCTGTTCCACATCACTGCCTCCCAGCCCCTTCGCATCGGACATGAGCAGCATTTCCGTCAGGTGACTCTGAATTACCTGAAATACCTCCGCGAAGGCAAAATGCCCGCCTGGGAAGTGCCCAACATGATTGCCAAATACTACGCGACAACCAAGGCTCTCGAAATGGCCTCCCAAAAATGACCACCCAAATCCCATAGTCCTGTTTTTGTTGGCCGCGGAGGAATCCCCTCCGCGGCTTTTTTACGAAAATCAATCCCGATTCCGGAGGCGTTCCGATGCTGTTCTCCGCAAACCTTTCCCTCTTCCCCCTCCTGTTGTGCGGCGTCATGTTCGGTTTGTCCTTGAGTTCCTCTTCGCGGGCGGCCGAAAATCCGCTTTCGGACTCCGCCCTGATTCCCCGGGTCCAAAATCTCCAGACCCTACCCGGCCTCTTTACCCTTCGCTGCGATACGCGGATTCTCCTCGGCTCCGGCCAGGATCCGTTTTTCCCTGTCGGATGCTATCTAAGCGATCTGCTAGGCCCACCCACCGGATTTCCGTTTCCAGTTCTGCATGCTCCCGCTTCAGACAAAGCGGAAAATGCCGTTATTTTTACTTCCAACCATGCGGATCCTTCCCTCGGCCGGGAAGGCTACCGGCTGGTCATCACGGAAAACCAGATTCGCATTGTAGCCGGTGAACCGGCGGGCGCCTTCTACGCCGTACAAACCCTCCGCCAGCTTTTGCCAACCGCCATCGAATCCCGCACCAAACTCCCCGGTGGATCCTGGATCGTCCCCTGCCTCGAAATCACAGACTGCCCCCGCTTTCCCTGGCGGGGAATGCTGCTCGACAGCGCCAGGCACTTCTTGACAAAAGACTTCGTCAAACGGTACATCGATCTGCTGGCGATGCACAAAATGAACATCCTTCACTGGCACCTCACCGACGATCAGGCGTGGACCGTCGAAATCAAACAATATCCGCTCCTGACGGAAAAGGGCGCATTCCGCTCCTCCGGTGAAAACCGCCATGGCGGATTCTACACCCAGGACGATATCCGGGAAATCGTCGCCTATGCCAAAGATCGGTTCGTAACCATCGTTCCTGAAATTGAAATGCCCGGCCACGCGATGGCGGCGCTGGCCTGTTTTCCGGAACTCTCCTGCACGGCGGGGCCGTTCGAAGTGGCGACTCGTCCGGGCATTTTCGAAGATGTCTTTTGTGCCGGGAACGACAAGGTCTTCGAATTTCTCCAGAATGTCCTCACCGAAGTGTTCGAACTCTTTCCTTCTCCCTACATCCACATCGGAGGCGATGAATGCCCCAAGGTCCGCTGGAAAGCATGCCCCAAATGCCAGGGACGGATCCAGTCGGAGAAACTGAAAAACGAAGAGGAGCTTCAAAGCTGGTTCATCAAGCGAATGGAAACATTTATCGTATCGAAAAACAAAAAACTCATCGGCTGGGATGAAATCCTCGAAGGCGGGCTGGCTCCCTCGGCAACCGTTCAGTCCTGGAGAGGGCTGGACGGCGCCGTCGCCGCGGCGAGCCAGGGACACGACGTGGTCTGCTCCCCCACCTCGCACTGTTACATCGATTACGATTACGAAACAACCTCCCTCGAAAAAATCTATTCCTTTGAACCGGTCCCCCCGTCGCTAACACCCGAACAAGCCAAACACATCCTCGGCGGCGAGTGCAACATGTGGACCGATCGTACCCCCCAGGAACAGATTGACCTCTTCGCCTTCCCGCGCGCGGCGGCCCTGGCGGAAGTCCTATGGTCCCCCGCAGCACTTCGAAACTGGGAAAACTTCCAGTCCCGCTGGAATGGCCACGCCATACGAATGGATCGGCTCGGCGTTCACTATTACACTCCCTGCAAAACCGTTCGCATCGCGGAATGGAAACCCGGACAACTCGCTGCCTCCCCGCAAACGATTTCAGTGGATTTCCAGAAGCACCTCTCCATGATTACACCGGATAAGCGGCTGAACATGGTTTTCTATTATCGCCAGGGCAATCACGCCGTCCGAATCCAGAAAATCGAACTCCTCCAGAACGGACAATCCCTCGAGTCCGTGTCCCCGCAAACCATCATCGGTTGGCCCAATCCCCTGGCCTTCTGTACTCTCAACGCAAAATCACTCCTCCCCGACCAGTCTCTCCAGCTTGCCATTACGCTCGAATCCCTGGGCGGAACCGATTCCTGGTGTTCGCTGTGGCTCAGCGAACTTGCCTCCCCGGCGGATATCCGATAAGATAGTTTCCACTTGTAAGGAGTATGAATCTATGAAACAGAATCGTCGCGACTTTATGAAATACGGGCTGGGACTGGGGCTTGGCTCAGTCGGCGCGCTGGGCTGCAACGGCGGGATGGATTCCTTCCACAAAGCCTTTGGCCTGACCGCGGAAAAACGGAAATCTGCCATGAAATTCGGCCTGGTCACCTACAAATGGGGCGAAGACTGGGACCTGCCCACGCTTCTTGCCAACTGCGAAAAAACCAAAGTCCTCGGTGTCGAACTTCGCACCACCCACGCCCACGGCGTCGAACCCTCCCTCGGCGCCGCCCAGCGGAAGGAAGTCAAAAAACGCTTTGCCGATTCCGCCGTCACTCTCGTGGGGCTTGGCAGCGCGGAATGCTTCGACCACCCCGAACCGGAAAAACTCAGTCAGGCCATCGAAGCCACTAAAGCCTTCCTCCAGCTCAGCGCCGACCTGGGCGCAAGCGGAGTCAAGGTCCGGCCCAACAAATTTCACGCCGGCGTCCCCAAGGAAATAACCATCGAGCAGATCGGAAAATCCCTCCAGGCCCTCGGCCCCGTCGCCGCCGGCCTCAACCAGCAGATCCGTCTGGAAGTCCATGGCGACTGCGCCGTATTCCCCTACTGCAGACAGATCATGGACATCGCCGCGCACCCCAGCGTCGCCATCTGCTGGAACAGCAACAAGCAGGACCTCGAAGGAGCGGGCCTGGTCGAAAATTTCAACTCCCTCAAAAACCGCTTCGGCGGCCCCGCCCACGTCCGCGACCGCACCACCCCCGAATATCCCTTCCAGCAGTTGATGGATCTCTTCGTCGGCATGAATTACTCCGGATGGATTCTGCTGGAAGCCGGCTCCAAACCCGCCGACCGCGTGAAAGCCCTCGAAGAGCAGCGGCTCATCTGGGAACACATGGTGGACGCCGCCATCGCAAAACGGCAGAAATCCTGAATTCCTGAAACCGCCGTTTTGCGACAACACAATTCGACCTGTTCTATAAAACAACAAGGAGCGGCGAATCGAGAACTCGCCGCTCCTGTTTTCCGTCCGCTCCCACCCATAACATGATTTACGGCTGATAGACAAACTCAAATATTTTTTCCGACCGCGCCAGACGGCAGTTTCCCCGCCACAAATCAAACCGCCGCGTCGGATTTTCGGCGATGAATTTCAGAAATTCCGTATCGGTAATGCTGGACATGATGTCCAGATTCCCGTCGGCATTCGACTTGCCGGTAGTCACCACCCGTTCGCAGCAGGTCAGGGTATATTCCGCCCCCGCCGCGAGGTTCTTTGCTTTGCAGACAAAATGCAGCGCATCGCCCTTCACATTATGCTGGATCTGTCCCGAAACATTCAGGGCAGACGAATGCCCCAGCGCCATCAGAGCATGCTGGGAAACGTCCTTTGCCGCCTGATCGCCCGCCCACACGCCAAGGGACAATCCCAATACCAAAGTCAACATCGCGCATACAATCCGCATCGTAGATTTCATAACAATCACTCCAAAGGAAAACCAATAACTTAAAAAGGTAGGCTGGCTCTGGGGACCGCGATACAGCGGCCCACCCCCTGCAGAAAATTGATTTTTATCGACAATACGGCGGGTGCGTTTGGCGTACCTTGAACTATACGATTAATCCGGCTTCCGGGCAAACCAGTCCCGGATTCATGTCCGTCCGTTCAAACAAGAACCTCGTTCCGTGTTTCCCGCACTCCGGAGGATGGACGGGCCATCAGTCGTTTGGCCGCCATCACAACAATCCCCGCCGCCATGGCCAGCACAATCAAATCCGTCACTATAAGCGGTATATTCCGTTTGGGGATGTAATCCAGCGCCAGCGACCGCACCAGCATCGTACCCGAGGTAACCAGCATGAAAAGAGCAGGCAGCAGGGTGTACCACACCGGTCTCTGCCGCCGAAGCAGCCACACGCTCCCCACCAGCAGCGACATCGCCGCCAGAAGCTGGTTGGCCGCCCCGAAAATCCCCCACAGCCGCTGCGCCCCGCTGGTCATCGCCATCGCCAGCATCAATCCGACCGCAATCCCCGAATTCACCCAGTAATGCTTCAAAAACAGCAGCCCTGTCCGCCTCCAGCCGCGGACCGTAACAAATCCCTTCTTCATTCGCTCCACGCCATCGGTCAGACCCGCCGTCAATCCGCCTGCGCCAACCAGTTCCACCTCTTCCGCCTCCGGGGTCCCGCCGGAATCGGCGAACACATCCGTATGCCCCCACAGCGTTGCCCAGCCTTCCTCGATCAAATACCGGCAAAGCCGCACCGCCGTATCCAGCGTCGTTACCAAAAATCCCTCCAGCAGCAGCATGGCACCCAGCGCGCCCGCAGCGATGGGAATTCCAAGGCCCACGTTCGCCGTATGCCCGATCGCCATCGCAAACGCCAGAACCGGATTGCTCAGTCCGCCGGCATCCGGATATACATAACTTCGGTATTCCCCCCGCGACAATCCCATCAGCAGGCAGCACACCACGCACACCGCCAGAAATCCCTCCAGCAGCATCGCCCAGTATCCCACCTGCCGCGCCGCCAGTTCGTGGCTCAATTGCTTGCACGTCGTCCCCCCCGCGCACAGACTGTGAAATCCGCTCACCGCTCCGCACGCGATGGTGATGAACATCATCGGCCACACCGGACCCAGCGAAGCCTGTCTCGCCGCGTCGGACAGATTGGCCGCCGGCAAAGCCTCTGTTCCGGCAAACTGTCCGCCTCCGCGGATCGCTCCCATTACCAGCGCCAGTACTAGAAACACCATCCCCGCGTATAAAATATGCACATTGATAAAATCCCGACTCTGTAAAAAAAGCCATACCGGCAATCCCGCCGCCAGCAGAACATACCCGCTCAGCAGCAGCTTCCACGTCTGCGGCGTCACCGACACCGGCCACTTCAGCCCGATGACTATCGATACCGCCGCAATTCCCATCGCCAGAGAACTGCATACCCACACCGGCCACTGCCGCTTCAGATACAAATACCCGATCAAAGGCGAAAACGCCGTAATCACGATCACCGACATCGACGCGATACCTCCGATAATCGCCTCGCCCTTGTCATTCAGCCGGAACATCGTCTGATCCGCGCTCATCTCCAGCCGTTCCAGCGAGACCGTGCTCGCCAGCGCCGTCGCCGACAAATTCAAAAACGTCGCGCACACCAGCGTCAAAATCGCCACCAGCAGAATCACCAGCATGAAAAACGCACCCCGCCCGATGGTCCGCTGCGCGATCACCGTGAGGTTCTTCCCACCCTCGCGCATCGCGATATGCGTCGCCGCAAAATCGTGCACCGCCCCCAGAAACACGCTCCCCAGCACGATCCACAGCAGCGCAGGAACCCATCCGTACAAAATCGCCAGCACCGGACCCACAATCGGGCCCGCCCCGGCAATGGAGGCATAATGGTGTGCAAACACAATCGGCGTCCGGGTCGGAACATAATCCCGCCCGTCGTTGATTCGCCGGGCAGGCGTCATCCGGTCCCCGCGCTCTCCCAGCACGCGCCCGATCACGGGAGAATAAAACCGCGCCCCCCGAAACAAAACCACCCCCCATACCAGCAATAGAATTAAAATGCTAAAAACCGAGTCTCCGCCAGCCTCGCCGCAATACAGCCGAT
>CAZOTP010000068.1:0-3843 GCA_964582655.1 uncultured Pirellulales bacterium
CGGCCTCCAGGATGTCGAGCTTCGCTACCGCCAGCGATACGTGGATCTGTTTTCCAATCCCCCCGTCATGGAAACCTTCAAACAGCGATCCCAAATCGTCGGCTCCCTCCGCCGGTTCCTCACGGAAAAAGGCTTCCTGGAGGTCGAAACCCCGATGATGCAGCCCATTGCGGGCGGCGCTGCGGCCAGGCCTTTCATCACCCACCACAATACCCTGGACATGGATTTGTATCTGCGGATCGCCCCCGAGCTGTATCTCAAGCGCCTCCTGACGGGCGGAATGGAAAAGGTGTTCGAGATCAACCGGAATTTCCGAAACGAGGGAATCAGCACCCAGCACAATCCGGAATTCACCATGTGCGAGCTGTATCAGGCCTACGCGGACTACCGCGTCATGATGGACCTCATGGAAGAGATGGTCTGCCTGCTGGTGCGGGAGCGGAATGCGGGAATGAAACTGGAATTTGCGGGCAAACCAATCGATTATACCGCCCCCTGGGCGCGAAAAACCTACGCGGATCTGTTCGCCGAACACGTGGGCTTCCCCATGGACCAGATCGAGAAGGTACGCGCCAAGGCCCGGGAACTGGGCATCGGCGAGAAAGCCATGGAAGATGCGGTCGTGGTGAACGAACTGTTCGAAACATACGTGGAAGACAAGCTGGTGAACCCGACATTCGTCATCGACTATCCGGCGGCGCTGTGCCCCCTCACCCGCCGGAAGCCGGAGAATCCCGGCATCGCGGAGCGATTTGAGCTGTTCGTGAACGGCATGGAGCTGGCCAACGCCTACACCGAACTGAACGATCCCGCGGTGCAGGAGGAGAATTTCCGCCGACAGCTTCGAGGCCAGGAAGAAACCATGGCCACGATGGATGAGGATTTCGTGACGGCGCTGAAGTACGGAATGCCCCCCGCGGGCGGGCTGGGCTTCGGCGTGGACCGGCTGGTGATGATCCTGACCAATTCCCCCAGCATTCGGGATGTGATCTTGTTTCCGCTGATGCGGACGATAAAGGAATAACGCAAGCTCCTCTCAGGCGCGAACCCTTGCGAGGAACGGGGTCGGATGTACACCATATTTTTATGTTTTCGGTATCTGCGAAAACGTCGAATCGCAATCTTCGGCGTGGGCGCCGTCGCCTTCTGCGTGGGACTGCTGATCGTCGTGACCAGTGTGTTTGAGGGATTCATCCGCTCGTTCGAAGAATACATGCGAAACAGCCACGGCGATGTAACGCTGTATGTGCCGCCCATGCGGGAATACGGGCCGCTGGCCGATGCGCTGGAAGAGATCGAAGGCGTCGAAACCGCACGGCCGGAAATCGGAACCGCCGCCCTGGCGTATTTCGGGCGAGGCGACGTCCGCAGCGTGATGATTTCAGGTGTCGATCTGGCCCGGGAATGCCGCAACGAGACCTTCCGAAAGGGATTCCTGCGGCAGGGCGCGGGGAAAGAAATTCCGTCGTTTGAACTGACCGAAGAACAGAAGACCGCAGCCATGAACTGGGTCCGGCAGCGGAAACCGGATGCATCAGAGACGGATTTGCCGGCCGGAGCGATCGGCGGAATCGGATTGTTCGGCCAGCCGGATGAAAAAACCGACAGTTATGATCTGGAAAAAATTTCCGAATCGCTCCGCGGCTGGGAACGGCCGTTGATCGTGACCACCATGCGCCGAACCGACGACCCCGCCCAGCCGGGACTGAAGGTGCAGATGAATCTGTGGCCCGTCGATGCCGTCGAAACAGGCGTGCATGAACTGGATACCGAACATATGTATCTGCCTCTGGAATATTTGTTGGAAAAAATCGGCCAGCCCGGCTCGGATGGAAAGAAGCTGTGCTGGGGACAGCTGGCGATTCGCCTCAAGCCGGGAGTAAGACTGTCCCAGGTGCGCGATAAACTTCAAACCGGTTGGAGCCGCTTCGGCATTGAACAGGGCTGGGAGAAAACAAAAATCGAGCGGGCCGAACTGGTGACCCTCGAGGAAAACTCCGGCGCATCCGTATTTTTGCATGAAATCCGAAAACAAATGCGGATCATGCAGCTCATTGTGGGGCTGGTGTGCCTGGTCTCGGGATTCCTGGTGCTGATTATCCTCATGATGGTCGCCGCGCAGAAACGGCGGGATATGGGTATCGTGCGGAGCCTGGGCGGTTCGCAAACGGGAATGGCCGGAATTTTCATGGGATTCGGATTCCTCGTCGGATTGGCCGGATCGATGGGGGGGCTCCTGCTGGGAATCTATGCGACACATCATATTAATCAAATCGAATTGTTTTTAACAAAACTGACGGGTTTCAAAATCTGGAAAAGCGGCGTCTATATGTTTCGGGAAATTCCCAATCAGGTCGCATGGGAAAATATCTGGTATATCCTGCTGATCGGAATTGTAGCGGCGATGCTCGGAGCGATCCTGCCGGCGATCAAGGCCGCACGACAGCCGCCCGTCGTCAGCTTGCGCTACGAATAATGTTTGCCACAAGGCATCAGGTAAACCGAAAAAAATTATGTTCAAGTTGCTTCTGATCTGGCGGTATTTTTTGCGGAGGCAGGCGGCCTACTGCGCCGTCGCGGCCGTCGCCCTGGTGGTCATGCTCGCCGTGGTGGTCCTGAGCATTTTGTCGGGCCTGGTGGTGGACATCAAAGAGCGAAACCATCTGTGGACGGGCGATGCGGTCATCCGCCGAGACTCCCTGGTCGGATTCCCCTATTATCAGGAATGCATCGAACGGCTCTCGAAAGAAGGATTTCTCGCGACGCCGGTTATCAAGACATACGGGCTTTTGAATAACCGCCGGGGCGTGCAGGTCATGGGGATAAAGATGGCCGAGTTCTGCCGCGTCACGGGTCTTCAGCGGACGCTTGACTATCAAAAGGAAAATCCATCGCCTTCCCTGACCGTGCCCCAAGGGGTCTATCGGCAGCCCGGCGGCGGGGCGCTCACGCCAGAGCAGAGGCGGCGCGGGTGCATCCTCGGAAGATACCTTCTCGAAAGCGGACTCGCCTCAAGCCGCTGTGGACTGACGCTGTTCGGCCTGAACAGCCAGGGGGTGCTGACAGGTTCGGAAAGCGGGGAGCACCAGACCTTCTGGTATGTGGATGAATCGAAGACAAACCTGGTCGATATCGATTCCAGCACCGTCTATGTGGATTTCGAGGAATTGCAGAAGATGATCTGGATGCAGGGAACCCCGGACGATCCGTCGCGGGCCAGCGAAATTCGCGTGCGATTTGCCAAAGGCATGGACCCCCAGACGGCAACAGCAAAGTTGGAGGCGCTGTGGCAGGCGTTTCAGGCGGACTATCAGGAACAGCCAAACGGAAAACTGCTGGCGGATGCAAAGGTGCAGGACTGGAAGGAGTATCGTCGGAGCCGGATCGCCCCGGCCGAAAACGAAAAGCGCCTGATGGTCCTGGTCTTCGCAATGATCGGAACCATGGGCGTGTTTGTGATTTTCGCAATCTTCTACCTGATCGTGACGGACAAAATCAAAGACCTGGGAATTTTGAAAAGCATGGGCGGCTCCAGCGGTGCGATGGGGCAGATCTTTCTGGGATACGGCCTGCTGGTGGGAATCGTTGGATCGGCCCTCGGCCTGGCGGCGGGCTGGGCGGTTGTCACGTACAGCAACGCCATCGAGGCGCAGCTAAATGCATGGTTCGGATTTCAACTCTGGGATCCCCAGGTGTACGCCATCGATCGCATTCCCGATGCGGTCTATCCCCATCAGGCGGCCTGGATTGTGACGCTGGCAATCCTCGCCTCGGTGGTGGGTGCTTTGGCGCCGGCCTGGCGGGCCATGAAACTCGAAGTGGTCGATGCCCTCCGTGTGGAAT
>CAZOTP010000068.1:3943-12922 GCA_964582655.1 uncultured Pirellulales bacterium
ATCAAAAAAAGTTACGCAATGGGCAAGCGGACGCTGGAGGTGCTCCGCGGCGTGGATCTGTCGGTGCGGGCCGGAGAACTCCTGGCCGTCATGGGCGCCAGCGGCAGCGGAAAAAGCACCCTGCTACATATCCTGGGACTGCTCGACCGGGCGGATGAGGGAAAGGTCGAGTTTGAAGGCCGGGATGTCTCCGCCATGGGCCGCTCGGAACAGGACCGGATTCGAAACCGCCAGATCGGATTCGTGTTCCAGTTTTACCATCTCCTGCCCGAATTGAATGTCCTGGAGAACGTCATGCTCCCCGGCATGGTGGGATCCTCTGTAATAACCTGGGCCGGCCAGAAAGCCGCCGCCAAAAAACGCGCCAAAGACCTCCTCCATGCCGTCGGTCTTTCCGATCAGTTTCGCCAAAAACCCGTTACCCTCTCAGGAGGCGAAAGACAGCGAGTCGCCATCGCACGCGCCCTCATGCAGAACCCAAAGCTCCTGCTGGCCGATGAACCCACCGGAAATCTCGACGCCAACGCCGGAAAAATGATTCTCGATCTATTATCCCAGTTGAATCAAAAGGGACAGACGATTATTATGGTTACTCACGACGTGTCGATCGCAGAGCGGGCGCATCGAAAGATCGTGCTCCGGGATGGCCGACTGGTTTAAATTGGCCAAATCGGAAGTAAATATGGGGGATATAGGCTATTTGGAGAAGTTTTCGTATGGGCTTGAAGATCTGGCTCAATGACAGGCTGGTCGATGAAGCCGATGCAAAAGTGTCGGTGTTCGACCACGGTTTATTGTACGGCGATGGGGTTTTCGAGGGAATCCGCATCTATAATGGCCGCATTTTCGAGCTGGAGGCCCATATTGACAGGCTGTACAAATCGGCCGACGCCATCCGGTTGAAAATTCCGGTGGATCGCCAAACGCTCATGGCCCAGACCCAAACCACCGTGAACGCCAACGGCCTGTCGGATGGATATATCCGTCTGATTATTACCCGCGGCATGGGAACCCTCGGTCTCAATCCCCTGGTCTGCAAACAGGCCCAGATTATCATCATCGCCGCCACCATCCAGCTCTACCCCGCGGAAGTCTATGACCACGGCCTCAAGGTCATCAGCGCCAACACCATGCGGAACCATCCCCTCGCCGTGAGCCCCCAGATCAAGAGCCTGAATTATCTGAATAACATCCTGGCCAAACTGGAAGCCCTGGACCGCAATATGCTGGAAGCCATCATGTACAACCACATGGGCTTTGTCGCTGAAGCTACCGGCGACAACGTGTTCATCGTGCGGAAGGGGACCATCGTTACGCCCCCCATCAGCGCCGGCTCCCTCGACGGAATCACACGAGCCGTCGTCATGCGACTAGCCGAACAAAACGGATACCCCGTTCGCGAAGAAAATCTCACCCGCTACGATTTGTACGCCGCCGATGAAATCTTCCTCACCGGAACCGCTGCGGAAGTCATCGGCGTCGTCGAGATCGACAGCCGGCAAATCGGCGATGGAACGCCCGGACCGGTTACGCGCGATTTGCTCATAAAATTCGAATCCTACGCGCGAAACGGCAAGTAAACCACAAGCAAACAAAAGCGCTATCGGTCCTTCGACGGTAGCGTTTTTTTATGTCCGGCACGCAACACTCGGGCCGGAATGCTCCCAGGAGGAATTGAGGGCAAACATGAATTTGATGCAGGTCTATGAAACAATCTCGGTAGAGATGGAGGCCGTGCGCGAACGGTTCGATCTGGAACTGGCCGCCGCCGACCCCTGCACGGACGATATGCTCCGCCAGGTGCAGAAATACCGCGGAAAAATGCTCCGCCCCGCCCTGGTGCTCCTCTGCGGACAAAGCGCCGGCGGAATCACCGAAAACCATCGCGCTCTGGCCGCGGCCATGGAGCTGATTCACATGGGGACCCTCGTGCATGACGATGTGCTGGACGAGGCCGAAATTCGACGACGCGGAAAAACCATGAACCGACTCTATGGCAACGAAGCTGCCGTCCTCCTGGGCGATATTCTCGTCTGCCGCGCCTTTCAGTTGTGCAGCTCCGTCTGCGATCCCCCCACGATCCGCCAGATTGCCGCCATGACGTGCCGGCTCTGCGAAGGGGAATTGATGCAGCTCGTCCGGCGAGAACAGTGCGATTTGACCGAAGAAATGTATCTCGAAATCATCGAGCGGAAAACTGCGAGCCTCATGGCCGTCTGCTGCTACACCGGGGCGCGGGCGGCCGGCGCCGCCGAATCGCTCGCCGGCGGACTGGAGCTTTTCGGCCGGAATCTGGGAATCGCGTTTCAGATGATCGACGATATCGCCGATCTGACCGGCACCGAAGCGCAGAGCGGAAAAACCCTCGGCCGCGATCTGGAAAAAGGAAAAATGACCCTCCCCGGCATCCATTACTGGCATGCCGCCGATGAAACCCGGAGGCGATGGGTAAAACGAATGATTACCGAATCCCGCCGCGAGGACTACGCCGAATACATCCAAAAACTTGAACAGGCCGGCAGCTTCGCCTACGCGAAAAATCGGGCCGCGGATTTTGTGGACGCTGCCCGCGCTGCGCTGCCGCAGGATATGGACCCCCACGGACGACAGGCCCTCACAGAGCTCGCCCGGCTCGTGCTTGAGTAAACGGAAATCATGCGGAGACGCGATGGATACCGAAAAAGAAATGTTTTCCCTGCTGGCCGATCCGGCGCACTATGAACCCGACACCTGGGACCTGACCCCCGATCCCGAAGGCCTTTCCTACTGGCTCGATCACACGGTGATGGTCTTCGAAGCCGTCCTGCAGGCCGCTCGCCAGTCCCTTGTCACGGACGGCGCACGCCTGGAGCAGGCCATCGACGAGGCGCGGACGCTGCTGAATCATTCCCTGGAAGATTTGAAATCCAACCTCAAAGACCATGCCCCCGTAACCATTTTTTACCTCGATCGGCTCACCCGGCGAATCCTGACCAAGTGCGGCCTTCAAGACCCCTTCCTGAAAATCAAGCACGAGGAAAACGTCAAAGCCTGCGCGCACTATCCCCGCCTCACCAAAGCCCATGACAAACTCCATCTGGAGTCGCAGATTCGCGTGCTCACCGAAGGCATCCTGGCCGGAAACGTCTTCGATCTGGGCGCCAAGGCCACCCTCCACCGCTACAGCAAGGAAAGCCCCGACTTTTATTACACCCTCGACGGCCTGCCCGCCCATCCCTGGCTGGTGGACGATTACGAAGAATGGAAAGAGTTCCTGCTGTCCCCCAGACAGCCTCTCCGCCGCGTCCTCTTCTTCGTCGATAACGCCGGGCCCGATTTCGTGCTCGGCTGCCTGCCCCTCGTGCGAATCCTCGGAAAACGAGGCGCCACCGTCGTCCTCGCGGCGAACGACCAGCCCCACTTTAACGATATGACCGTGCCGGAGTGCCGCGCCGTCATGAAAGCCCTCGCCGAAGAGGACCCCGTCCTGCGCTTTCTCCTCCAGAGCCGGCGGATTCACCTGGTGGGAACCGGAAGCAAATACTGCCTCCTCGATTTTCGGCGGATCTCCAAACTGTGCAACGAAGAGGCCGCCGGAACCGATCTGATCATCCTGGAGGGCATGGGCCGCGCGATCGAAAGCAACTGGCACGCTCGCTTCACCTGCCCCACCCTGAAAATCGCCATGCTCAAGGATGAATGGGAAGCCAAAAAACTCGGCGGAAAACTGTATGATCTGGTATGCAAATTCGAAATGCCGAGATAACAGGAAAAATTGGAGTAACTTCCATGCAGGATCCAAGACTGGAAAAACTGGCCAACGTACTGGTGAACTATTCCGTGGAACTCAAAAAAGGGGACATCGTCTCGATTCAGGGCGCCCCCGTCGCGGAGCCTCTGATCACGGCGGTCTATCGCGCCGCCCTGGAAGCGGGAGCCCATCCCCATGTCCGCATGGCCCCCGAGGAGCTGACCGAAATTCTCCTCAAACGCGGCAGCCGCGAACAACTGGAGTTCGTCTCGCCCCTGACCATGCACGAAATGGAAACCGTCGATGCCCGGATCGGACTGTGGGCCGAGGTGAATACCCGGGCGCTGACCAATACCGATCCCCAAAAACACGCGCAGCTCAGCGCAGCGCGAAAGCCGATCATGGCGAAGTTCATGGAACGGGCGGCGAAAAAGGAGCTGCGGTGGACGGGAACCCTCTATCCCACCCACGCCAGCGCCCAGGATGCCGGAATGTCGCTCGCGGAGTATGAGGATTTTGTATTCAATGCCGGCATGCTGGATCATCCCGATCCCGTCGCAAGCTGGAAACGCGTCGCGGAAAAACAGCAGCGGATTGTGGACCTCCTCAACGGCGGAAAATCGCTGCACCTGACCGCGGCAAACGGAACCGATCTGCGGATGAATCTGGAAGGACGCGTGTGGATTAATTGCTGCGGAAAAGAAAATTTTCCCGACGGCGAAGTATTCACCGCCCCGGTGGAAGATTCCGTGGAGGGAACGATTCGCTTTTCGTTTCCGGCGGTCCACATGGGGCATGAATGCCAGGGCGTCGAGCTGCGATTCCAGCAGGGAAAAGTCGTCGAGGCCAAAGCCGAAAAAGGACAGGACTTTTTATACAAAATGCTCGATCAGGACCCCGGCGCCCGCCGCGTGGGCGAATTCGCCATCGGCACCAACTACTCCGTCCGGCAGTTCACACGGAACACCCTCTTCGATGAAAAAATCGGCGGCACGGTGCACCTGGCCGTGGGAATGGCCTATCCCGAAACCGGCGGAAAAAATGAATCCGGACTCCACTGGGACATGGTCTGCGACCTCCGCGAAGGCGGAAAGATCGCCCTGGACGAAAAAACCATTCATGAAAACGGCCTGTTCACGGCGGTGGATTGGACATGACCGGCAGAATACAGGCCATCTGGTTTGACTTCGGCGGTACGCTCGATGACAACGGGCGGGACTGGTTCGCGCGGTTTTACGAGCATATCGCCGCGCAGTGCGAACCGGTCTCCTGGAATCGCTACCAGGAACATTCCCGCTGGGCCGCCAATCACATCTGCACCATGCCCGACACGCCGGAGCTCACCTTGGAGGATACGGTGCTCCGCCTGTGCGAATGCCTGCACGAAAGCATGTCGCAAGAGGAGGACCCCCGCCACGCCCGCTGGAAACCGGCCAAAACCGCGGAGGAATTCCTGAAAGAGGCGCGCGAACATCTGGTCCGGAGCCGCCAGACCCTGACGCAGTTGAAAAATACCTTCCGCCTGGGATGCATCAGCAACAACTGGGGAAATACCCAAGGCTGGTGCCGGCAGTTCGGTTTCGACGCCTGCTTCGAAGCGATGATCGACTCCACGCGCGTCGGCGCGATGAAGCCCGACCGGCGGATTTTCGAGGCGGCCCTGCAAACCATGGGCCTGCCCCCAGAACGCTGCGCCTACGTCGGCGACCGCTACGACTGCGATGTCCTCGGCTCGCGCGGCGCGGGGATGACGCCGATCTGGATCTGCCGCGATCATCAGGCTTCCGCCGATCCGAAAAACGGCGTGATCCGCATCCGGACCGTCGCCGATCTGAAACATCTGGACTGGAACGCCGTATAGCCCGCCCCGTCGGAACGCCGAACCGCCCGCTTGCGCCGGATAAAACTCCCCCAGTCCCGCCAATCCGTCTCGGTCCCTTTTCCTGTCCCCCTTATTTCCAGTATTTCCGCGGTTCGGTCCAGTGCTTGATCTTCTCGAAATACGCGTCCCTTTCCTTCAGAAAATTCGGGCTGTGCTCCGGCGCATGGCACTCCTCGCACGTCATGAAAGGCCCCCGATATTCCTCCTGGGGGGCCTGCTCGTGCAGATACCCAGGCCCGTGGCACGCCTCGCAGCCCACATCCGCCAGATGGGCCGTCTTCGCCATCGAACGATACCCCGTCTCGTACATCATCCCCACCACATGACACACCACGCACTCCGGATCGAATTCGCGGTTCACCTCCGGCTTCTGCAGCGTCGCCATCGCCGTGCCGTGCTTGAAGGAACGCCACTTCTGATAAATATCCGGATGACAATCCGCCGACCGGCCGCACGATTCATTCCCCACAAAGTGATTCTTCTCCGACAGAGGCCGGCGGGGCAGACGGCTTTCATCCGCCACCAGGTCCTCCGCCATCAGCTTGAACTGATACTCATCAATGATCCCCGTAATCACAGGATCGCGAGGCATGTGCGCCTCCACCGCGATCCGCGTCATCGTCCATGACTTCGCGTCCTGCGCGCCATCCACGGGAATCTCCACCTGCGCCAGGTATTTCCAGCTTGCCGGTGGGCACCCGCGCCGGGCCGCCTCCCCCGTCCAGGCAAAATTCCGGCTCATCCGAATACCCCGGCGAAACCACCAGATCGATTCCCGGAAACTCCCGCAGCGATTTGGAAAACTCTTCGCTGTTCGCCCATCCGATCAGCAAAACGATATACCGATCCGGACTGGCGATGCGAAGGTCCAGCCCCTTCGCCTGACAGGCGCTCTGAAGATTCTGGAGAGTTGCCGGATAATCGGCCGACGTCGGACGCCGGTCCGCATAATACGGCTCCGACAGCCCCAGCGCCGTGCATAATAGCGTTCGTTCGCCGACCCGCAGCGTTTTTTCGACCATGCACGAAACGCGCCCGCGCAAAGATTTCACCGGCTCGACGTTGCAGCTCACGATCGCCGGACACCCCGACAAATCGAGTTCCCGCTGCTCCAGCCGCTTGAGTTCCAGCCCTGTCAGGGCAATCGCGTCGTAGCCCAGATGATTCAAACTGGCCAAAAACACGTCCAGCTTGTGATCGTCCTGCAATCCCTGCCCGTCCACCAGAGGCCCGCTGTCCAGAACCAGCCGCTGCTCCCGCGGAATCGACTCCAGAAGTCCCGTGCGGCGATCAATCCCGCCCAATTGCTTTTCCGCGCACCCGCAGGGCTGAAGCTGCCCCTGCCAGTTCCCCGTCAAGAGCAGCACAAATCCCTTTGGCGGCTCCGCCGCGCGCCCTGGCGCCATCGCGCCGGCGTCCGCCGGCGCCGACGATTGGGCGGCCTGCAAAAAGAGGCCGGCGCTCAATCCGGCGAACACCCAGAAGGCAACCGCCCCCGCCGCCGGCAAAAACGCCTTGCCTCCGCGGTTCCGCACTCGCCGGACAGCGCCCGATACTCCCTGCTTCTCCGCCGCCGCGCCAAACATCCTCACGGCTCACTCCTTCATCCGGCCGTAAAACAAAACCATGATCGTATGATCCGGCCGATCCTTGATCTCCACAAACAGCGTGTCCCGCAGCACCACCTTCTGGTCGGCCGGCACCTTCAGCGTGACATACACGTCGTAACTCCCGTCGGGAAGCTTCTCGACGTGATCCATCGACACCAGCCCCTTTTCACTGTGTATGGCCCCCAGCTCAAAGGGCTCCTTGAAATTCGAAACAATGCTGACCTTCCCCTCCGCCGTTCCGCCCGGAACCAGTTGACGGAAAAATTTCGTCGTCGGATTCGCCGTGAACGGCGCCATCGTCTTGAACGGAATCGTCAGGGTCTGCACCTTCGTGTGATCCACCGTGATGGAAATCGCGCCCCCCGGCGTCTTCGCCAGGGTGACGTAATTCGGATCCACCTGGATCTCATGCCGAACCGCCGAAACCGAAGCGTCATAATTCAGCCGGAGCGCATCGCCCGTGCTGCCGGCGCTTTCGATCTTGAACGGCATCTGATCCAGCGACTCCAGCACAATCGGCGCCAGCGGCGCATGCGGCTCCCGAAGCTCGATAATGTACTCCTCCGGCGTATGGGTGACATAACGAACCACTTCCGCCGCGATCTTCAGCTCCACCCGAGGCGGCCTCGTCGGCTCTTCCATGATGATCCACACGCTCTTGACCGCCTTCCCCGGATGACGGCCCACCGAATAGGTAAAATTCAAATCCTTGCTCTCCCCGGGTGCGATTGTGAAATTCTTCTTGTCCGGAATCGTGCACCCGCAGCTCACCGAAACATCCTTCACCACCAGCGGCGCGCCGCCGTCGTTGGTTAATACAAATTTCCCGTCCAGCGTCGCGCCCGGCTCCACCTTTCCAAAATCATACGTGTTGCGGTCCACCGTCAAATGCGGACTCCCCATCCCCGGCGCCGCCGCCGGCTCCGTCACGGCGGGCTTCACCGCCGCAGGCTCCGCCGACTTTGCCGGAACGCTCGGCGCGTGCTTCTCCTGCTGACAGCCTGCCATAAAAACAAAGATCAGTCCCAGACTCGATACCCAGCGATTGCAAACGGATTTCATGAATGAAACCTCCAAAAAAAAGGGCGTTGTTTACGCGTCCATCAATAATTCCACATGTCGTATCACGCAACTGCTCAGCGACCCCAACTGATACCCGCCTTCCAATACGGAAATCAATCGTCCGCCGCTGTACCGACGGGCGATCTCCAGCATCGCCTCGGTCATCCGGCCATACCCCTCCTCCGTCAGATTCTGCTGCGCCAGCGGATCTTTCTGATGCCCGTCAAAACCCGCCGACAGGATGACCGCCTCCGGCTGAAATTGTTCGGCCGCAGGCAGCACATTCTCCTCAAACGACGCCAGCCATTCCGCGTCCCCCGCGCCAGGCTCGAACGGAAGATTCAGCGTAAAGCCCCGTCCCAGACCTTCCCCGATTTCCGTGGGCCAGCCCGTTCCCGGATACAGCGTCGCCGGGTGCTGGTGCATGCTGCAGTAATATACCGTATTGTCCCGCTCAAAGCTATGCTGCGTTCCATTGCCGTGATGCACATCCCAGTCCAAAATAAAAATCCGGCTTATATGATGCCGCTTCTGTAAATATCGGGCGGCGATCGCCGCGTTATTAAACAGGCAAAATCCCATCGAACGGTCATGTTCGGCATGATGACCCGGAGGCCGGACCGGACAAAACGTATTATCCACCGTCCGCCCCGCCACCAGATCGCACGCCGCCAAAACCACCGAAACCGCCTCTC
>CAZOTP010000069.1:0-12837 GCA_964582655.1 uncultured Pirellulales bacterium
TGAATGAATTCAAGGGCTTTGGCGGCGATTTTTTCCTTCTGGGGAACATTGATCTGGAGTCGGTTGGGCAGGCGGGCTTCGCGGAACTGGTTTGGAGTTTCGATTCGCTGGGCACCGCCTTTGACTTTGGCCAGAAGACGGGTCTGGGCGAGGTAGTCGATGTCTCGTCGGATTGTAAAGGGCGATACTTCAAAGAGTTGCGCAAGTTCGGTCAGAGAAACGATACCATGCTGATTGACATATTCGACAATTTTTTGCTGTCTTTGTCTCATTTCATGGTCATAATATGCTAAAAATAAGAAAATTTCAAGGATATTTGCAAAAACCTTGACATTTTTTGCACATTATTTACAATGGTTTTTATTGAAAGATGTAAAAAACCGCGTTTCCATAAGGATGGAGCGTGGCTGGCCCCGACAAAACGATTGGAGAATGAAACGAATGAAGACGATGGAAGTGCTGCCAAGAAGTTTAAAGGAATTACGATATTTCCCGGATTTTGCACCGAAGACATTGACGTTCGGGGAAGTTCCTTGTTTTCGATATAAAAAGAGTCTCTCGGACGAAATCAAAGCGGGCGTGCTGAGCAGGGATGATGCCCTCTTTATGTACAAACAGATGCTGGACGTGCGAGCGTTCGAAGAAACGATTGTGAAACTTCAGAAGGGCAAGCTGATTCCCTGCGAAGGATACAAGTTTTCCGGAGCCACGCATTTATCGATCGGGCAGGAAGCCGTGGCGGTTGGAGCAAACGCAGCGCTGCGGGGCGACGACTACATCACCAGTTCCCATCGCGGGCATGGACACAGTATTGCGAAGGAATCGTATGCGATTCGGTCCTGGAGTGATAGCGAGAAGAAGGCGTTCATCAAAGGTGTGGCATTCAAGAGCGAAGCGAAGGATTTGTTGCAGCAGGCTCTGGATGTGCATATCTACCGGACGATGGCGGAATTCATGGGGAAGGAGGATGGCTACTGCCGAGGCCGCGGCGGCGGAATGCACATTGCCGATTTTCACGCGGGGCATCTGGGCGCCAACGCGATCGTGGGCGGAAGCATCCCGATTGCGGCGGGCGCGGGGATTTCGATGATGCTGCAGGGCAAGGACCGCGTGACGGTTTGTTTCTTTGGCGACGGCGCGACAAACAATGGCGTATTTTGCGAATCGCTGAATCTGGCGTGCATGGGGCAGTTCGAGAATGGGGTTCCGACGATTTTCCTCATCGAGAACAACCAGTTCGGCATGACCGGACGGACGCGCTATGAGATTACCGCGATCGACTATCTGGCGCGGCGCGGTTTTGCGTATAAACTCAACGGAATGCATGCCGAGGTGGTCAACGGAATGGATGTCCTGGCGGTTCGTGACGCCGTGTCGCGGGCGGCGGATCTGTGCCGAAAAGGGGAAGGTCCGGTGTTGCTGGAGGCCCTGACCTACCGGTATATGGGACATTCGCTGAGCGATCAGAATCTGTATCGGCATGAAGAGGAGATCCAGGCGTGGAAATGCGAGGATGCCATCGGGCGTGTCAAGACGGAACTAGTAAAAGCGGGGGTTCTCTCGCCGGACGAAGCAGAAGCGATCGAGAAACAGCAGAACGAACGGATGGAGAAGATTACCATCGCGGCGGCGAACAGCGCCTATCCGAAACCGGAAACGATTCTGGAAGGTCTGTATTCGGATACGACCAGCGAATCGGTTCCCGCCGAATACAAGACCACCGATTACGACGCGGCGGCGATCAAGGATTATCGCGATACGGAGGGGTGTATGCCCTATCGCCGGGCGGTGCTGGAAGCGATGATCGAGGAAATGCTGCGGGACAAACGCGTGATATTATACGGCGAAGATGTCGCCGAGCACGGCGGGGCGTTCGCGGCGAACGCGGGGCTGCTGGAGATTTTCGGCCGCAAGCGGGTGTTCAACGCGCCGATTTCCGAAGCGGCGATCTGCGGTGCGGCGGTGGGCATGGCGATGACCGGCATGCGGCCGGTGTGCGAGCTGATGTACATCGATTTTATCCTGATGAGCATGGACCAGCTTGGTAACCAGGCGGCAAAGAACAAATACATGTTCGGCGGCAAGGCGAAGATTCCGATGGTCTGCCGTACGACGATTGGCGGGGGGAAAGGCTATGCCGGGCAGCATTCCCAGAGCCTGGAAGCGATTCCCGCCCAGATTCCCGGGCTGAAAGTGGTGGCGCCCTCCACGGCGGAAGATGTCAAGGGGATGCTCAAAGCGGCGATTCGCGATGACAATCCCGTGATTTTCATCGAGCACCAGTTGCTCTACGGCAACAAGGGATTTGTGCCCAAGGGGGAATACGTGATTCCGCTGGGCAAAGCCGCCGTGCGGAAGGAAGGCAAGGATGTTACCCTGATGGCGTATTCCTATATGGCGACTGTGATCGAGGAAGCCGCCAAGCTGCTGGAGCAGAAGGGCGTTTCGGCGGAGGTGATCGATCTGCGGAGCCTGATTCCGCTGGATACGGACACGATTATCCGGTCGATTCAGAAGACCAACAACGCCGCAATTGTGTGCCAGGCGCCGGCGACCGGCTGCTTCGGCGAGCATGTCGCGTTCGAAATTCAGAAGTTGGCTTTCGATTATCTGGATTCGCCGGTTGAATTGATTGCGGCATACGACTGCCCGCCTCCGATGGCACCGACGCTGGAAGAGGAATTCATGCCCAACGCGAAAAAAGTGTGCGCCCGGGTGCTGAAGATGCTCGGCCGGTAACGATAGTTCCTGATGGATTTACAAACGGCAGGCCTCTGCTTGCAGGTTGAGGAGTACATACATCGATGGCAACGGAAATTAAGATTCCGATTCCGGATCAGACGACGCAGGAAGTCCGAGTTGTGAAATGGCGCAAGACGACGGGGGATGCGGTGCAGGCCGGTGAGGTGGTCCTGGAAGTGGAAACGGACAAGTCAGTGATCGAGGTGGAATCGCTTGGTGCGGGGGTGATTCTGAACCGGCTGTATGAAGAAGGCGCGATGGTGCCGGTCGGGCAGGTGGTGGGTTACGTGGGGCAAGCAGGAGAAGCAGTGCAGGCCCCGCAGGCGGCGGTAACGGCCAAAGCGGCTTCGGCGGCGGCGGAAAAACCGAAAACGGAATCCGCAGCGGCGGTTCCGGCGGGTGTGGCGGAAGTGAAAATTCCAATTCCCGATCAAACCACGCAGGAGGTGCGGATTGTAAAGTGGCGCAAGAGGGAAGGTGAAACCGTTTCCGCCGGCGAAGTGGTTCTCGAAGTAGAAACGGATAAGTCTGTGATCGAAGTGGAGTCATCCGGAGCGGGGGTGTTGCTGAAACAATTGGTGCCGGAAGGGGGAATGACGCCGGTCGGAACGGTCATTGGGTATGTTGGCCCGGCGGGCACCTCGATTGCCGCGGGGGAAGCGCCCAAGGCAGCGACGAAAACGGCAGCGGCTGTTATTGCACCGGTGGCTTCCGTAGTTGAATCGGATACTCGCATCAAGGCATCGCCTCTGGCGAGAAAAACCGCCGAGCGTATGAATGTGAATCTGGCATCGGTTCCCGGCACCGGCCCAATGGGTCGGATATTGAAAAACGACGTGCAGCAATATGCCATAGCGGGAGCGGGCAAAACCACTCCTCCGCGAAGCAGCGGTCGGGTATTTTCTTCGCCCAATGCAAGGCGTTTGGCGCGGGAGCTGGGTGTTTCCATACACGATATTGCGGGGACCGGGCCCAACGGCCGGGTTCGCGGCTCGGATGGGACGCCGTATGCGGCACGCGGGTTTCGCAAACCGGCGCCGGCAGCGGCGCCCCCGACTCTGGTGCCGGCGGAAGGCCAGCCCCAGCCGGGCACGGAAGTGGAAGTCACCAAGATGCGGCGAGCGATCGGCAAGAATCTCCAGATGAGTTTTCGCGATACGCCTCATTTCAACGTGACAATGGCGATTAATATGAGCCGGGCAATCGCATTCCGCACGCAATACAACCTGGATCGGCCGAAGGAAAAGAAGATTTCGGTGAACGATCTGGTCCTGCGGGCCTGTGCGGTGGCTCTGCGGCAGTATCCGACGGTAAACAGCCGGTTCACCGAGGAAAAAATCACGTTCCTCCCCGATGTGAATATCGGGATTGCGACAGCGCTGCCGACGGGCCTGGTTGTTCCGGTGCTGACGAACGCGGACAAGCGCGACTGGGACGATCTGGCGGCGGAAGCCAAGCGGCTAGCCGCCGAAGCGCGAAACGGAAAAATCATCGGCGCGGGCAAGGGAACCTTTACAGTTTCCAACTTGGGCATGTTCGGCGTGGATGAATTCACGGCAATTATCAATCCGCCGGAAAGCGCGATTCTGGCTGTCGGAGCTGTGCAGGATCAGGTCGTCGCCATCAACGGAATGATCGGGATTCAGCCAATGATGAAAGCAACGCTGTGCAGCGATCACCGGGTGGTGGACGGCGCATTGGCAGCGCAATTCCTGCTGGCGATGAAAAAATATCTGGAAGAGCAGATCGGCGGATGAATCCCAGGCAGCGAATCCGGGCGATGATCGAGGGGAAAAAGCCGGATCGGCTGCCGTTTTGCCCGGCGATCTATGAACATAAAGCCAGGCTGCTGAATCTGCCGGCTGGTCAGGTGGCGCGGGATTCGGATTTGCTGGCGCGGGCGGCGCTGGCAGAATATCAGACCTATCAGCCCGATCTGCTGACGGTGGGGGTGGATGTCTATAACGTCGAACCGGAGGCGCTGGGGGCATCCGTTGTATTTCCCTCCGAACCGGGTGCGGTGCCTTCGCTGGAAAGGCATATTCTCTCTACGACGAATCAATGGGAACGTCTGCCGCGGATTAATCCGGAGAAATCGGGCCGTATGCCTTTGTTTCTGGAGGCGGCTCAACGTGTGCTGAATGCTGTCGGCTCCGAAATCGATGTCCGGGGCCCCATCAGCGGACCCTATTCCATCGCGGTGAATCTGTGCGGCGTTGAAACCATGATTCTGGCGATGATGCAGGAGCCGGAATCCGCCGTCCGCCTGTTGGAGTTTTGCACCGAGGCGGCATGCCAATACGGTCTGGCGTTTCTGAAACGGAATGTAAATGTCTGCATTTTCGATTCGTATGCGGCGCCGCCTCTGGTTTCGCCGGAATTGTTCGAGCAGATGGTTTTGCCCTGCGTGCAGAAACTGATTGGATGTTTCCGGGCAAACGGGGCGGATTGGGTGGAATACGTCATCGGGGGAAAGACGGACTGTATCGCGCCATTCCTGATGAAGACAGGCGCGGATTTGATTCTTTCGGATTATTCCTCGGATTTCAACGTATTTTTAACTCAGTTTGAAAATCGCCGGCATCCGATGTTGCGGCGGAATATCAATCCGGCTCTGGTGGAGCAGGGGGATTTTGTAAGGATCGAAGAAGAGATGTCTCAAATTCGAACCGCCGCCCGGAGTCATCCGAATCTCATTCTGGGCACCGGGATTCTTTCATGGCAGACTCCTTCGGAACATGTGCTTCGATTGCGAGATATGTGCCGGGAATAGACTTGCCATTTAATCGGGATGCTGGAAGCGAATCACGATGCGGCCCAGTTCCAGTCCCAGGTGCACCGAGACGACAGGGCATTTGACTTTAAAGAGATAACAGATGTTACGGTCATATTCGCTGAGTGTTTCGAAGTTACCCTGCCCCTTGGCGATGATAAGGTCTGCATCTCGAAATCGCTGCCGGAATGATTCGGAGCATTGCTCGAGAATAGCGCCTGGAGCGTCATGGCCGTTGTCAATAACCTCTACGAGATTTGTCAGGCCGACTTCTCGGGCATCCGGCAGCAGCACATCATTAATGATGGGATATCCGCGGACCACATAGGTGACTTTTTCAAGTGGCAAAAGTTCAATAAAGGCGCGGTCGAAGACAATTTCGCCGGCGTTGTCACCGAGATACAAAATGGTATTCACGCTTTCGACCCGGCGCCGCAGCAAATTCACGGCGGCAAGATCCAGCGGAGCGTGAAGGGCCTCTTCCAGTCCGTGCCGGATGGTCTCGTCGGTAATTTCACTGGATAAGCCGAAGTCGATGATATTGCCCGCGATAGCCAGCCGCAAGGCGGTTTCAAACGGATCGGCGGATGTTTCAATTCGTTTTTTGATGTCCGGATATAACTGCAGGGCGAATTGATTGCACTGGCGTTTAAGGGCTTGATACGGATCCGCAATACCCGTGATATCCCGTATGGTTTGATACACCAGCCGGCTCATGGCGGGGGGAGACTGGCGGAAGTCGATTTCCGACAGGAGTTCCAGAACCCGGCGGATGATTTTCTCCCGCTGCTCGGCGGAACAGGGAAACAGGCCGGAGACACGAATGGTTTGCTGAATGAAACAGGGCAGACAGTCGAAGTAGGTTTTCATGGATTTTTTCGGCTTTCCAAGATGGACCAAGAGGGTTGTATTACAGGGTAATGGATTGCCCGGGAGTGAGGATTGTTACGGGGCAGGGGGCGCATTCGGCGAAAATATCGGGATCGCTGCGGCTGCCGACGATATCGCCCCAGTGATAGGGGAGGGCAACGTCGGGCTTGATATGGGTCAGGGCCTCCGCCGCTTCCTGAGGATTCAGGGTATAAGTCCCTCCAATGGGCAGCAGAGCTGCGTCAATCCGGGTCAGGGCCTTCATTTCGGGGGTCATGTCCGTATCGCCGGAGTAGTAGATGCGTTTACCCTCCAGTTCGATGATGAAGCCCACCCATTGATTTTCCTGAGGATGGAACTTTTTAGCGGGATTGTAAGCCGCAACCGCCGTCACGGTGCAATCCGGCAGGGATATGGTCTGGCCCGGCCGGATGACCTGGCCTTTGCCCAGTTTTTCAATGACATCCGGTGTGCTGAGGATGGAGGCTTGCGAAGATGCGACGCGGTCAATGTCAGTCTGGGAGAAATGGTCGTAATGGCCATGGCTGACCAGGATTACAGATCCGTCTTTGGGAGTATCCTTTCGTTTCCAGGGGTCGATGTAAATCACGCTGCCGTTGCGGATGCAGAAGCTCGCATGTCCGAACCATTGAATTATGATCGCCATAAAGGTTCCTTTCGGTCAGACCATTTTACTGGAGATTTTCAACGGGACGAATATAATCCGTATTGGACGAAAATGCAAGGTTCGGGAAGCGGTTTCGGGTAATTTCCGGATAAGAAAGAAGAATCGGATGAAAACGCCCTTATATCCTTTATTTGCGGATTTAACCGGACGAAAAGTCGTTGTAGTGGGGGGAGGCACGGTTGCCCAGCGAAAAGTGGAGTCTTTGCTGGCCTGCAAAGCGGAAATTCGTTTGATCAGCCCCTCGCCTACGGATCAATTGCGCCAGTGGGGCAACGAAGGCCGGATTATGCTGGTGGAAAGAGCCTATGAGGCGGGGGATCTGGACGGAGCCTGGCTGGTTATTGCCGCAACGGATGACAGCGGAGTGAATCGGGCGGTCTTTGAGCAGGCCAGATTCCAGCGGATATTCTGCAATGTGGTGGATCAGCCCCAGTTATGCAGCTTTCAGGTTCCCGCGGTTTTTTCCCGGGGAGATTTACAGATTGCCGTTTCAACCGGTGGAGGCAGTCCGATGCTGGCCGTTCGTATCTGTAAGCAGCTTTCCGAGCAGTTCGATTCAAGCTGGGGGGCATTTTTGGATGCCCTGCAGGAGCTTCGGCATCATCTTAAAACGAAATATCCGGATAATCCGTCTCTGCGGGCGTCAATTTTGGAGGAATGCATCGAATCCGATGCCCGAATCCTGCTGAAAGAGGGGAAACCCGATCAGTTCGAGCAGCTTATAATGAAGTTCAAAGAGCGATAAAGGAAAACAGGTTATGCCGATTTTGGAAAAAGGCCTTGTTCATATTTATACCGGCGAAGGAAAGGGAAAGACCACCGCTTCGCTTGGATTGGCCTGGCGAATGCTGGGTTGGGGGGCGAAAGTCTATATCTGCCAGTTTCTCAAACCGGCCAACCGGAAAACCGGCGAAACCATCCTAGCGGGACGGTTTGCCGACGCCTTGACCTTGGATCAGCTGGATCTGGAATGGGATATCAAGACCTCCGCTCTTGATCCGAAAATGCGGCGGAAAATGAAGGAGGCGATAACTCAAAAACTGCTTTCCATCCGGATTCTGGCCAGAGAGGGGGGGTATGATCTGATGATTCTGGATGAATTGCTGGTTTGTCTCTCCCTCGGGCTGATCACGGAAAATCCGGTTTTGGAACTCCTGAACGACCGAGCCACGCATGTCGAGATTGTCCTGACGGGGCGGGGGGCAACGGCGGCTTTAATTGACGCAGCGGATTTGGTAACGGACATGAAATCGATCAAGCATCCCTACGACGGGGGATTGGCGGCCCGGAAGGGAATCGAATTGTAAGGCAGTTCAAGTTGGGGAAAACAAGTGGAAATTTTATAACTATTTAATTTATAAAGGATTACATGCTTAATGGGGGGGGTATCCGGCTTGCCGCCCGGATGGCTAATAAAAAACTCCCGCGTTTGCAGGAGTCTTTCGAAATTGGCTTGTACTGGAGGCGAGGGGAATCGAACCCCTATTTCCACGATGCGACCGTGGCGTGCTCCCGTTACACTACGCCCCCAAGCCGAGGATGATTGTAGCGACTGGTCGGAGATTGGCAATCCTTTTTTTAAAGATTTCCTCGGAATCCCGGCTCGTTGGATCAGGCGGCGGGCCAGCGGGAATCTGATTTTTTATTGACAGCAACGAGTTTGGATTTTATAAATGATTGTCTGATATGGACATTGGGACGCGAAGATTGGGAGGCCAGCTTCGGGGGGTATGAAGGTTTGCCGCAGAGTAAGGAGAACGCGAATGGAACGTTTCGCAATGCTTGCCGTGGGTTGGTATCATCTGGTGTTGCTGGTCGGTCTGATTGGGGTAATCGTATTCTATGTGCTGTATCGGAATGAACAACAGTAGGATTTTGTTTCGGAGCGCCTATTCGGTGTCCATTCTCCGATCGATTTGATGGGGGAATGTTTCCAGAGGGCAATGGGCGCATTGGGGCCGTGGTTTGCAGTGGTTTTTTCCGACCTGAACCAGTAGGGCGTGGAATTCGTTGAATAGTTTGGCGTCCTGAGGGAGATGGCTTTCGAAATAATCCTTGATCTCATCATAATCCGCTTCGGGATACAGACATCCGTGCCGGACGAGAATGCGATAAGTGTAGGTATCGACAACGAAGGTGGGCTTTCCAAGAGCATATAAAATGATGGAGTCCGCGGTTTCCCGTCCAACGCCGTTGATTTGAAGCAGTTCCTCCCGAAGCCGGTTGACGGAAAGAGGCTGAAGCGATTCGGGCGTTCCCTCGTAATGCGTGCAGAGCCAGTGCATGAGGTTTTTTAGTCGCTTGGCCTTCACGGTGAAATAGCCCGCCGGACGGATGTATTCAGCGAGTTGTTCCATCGGCATTCGATAAATGACATCGGCGTCGAGCCGCCGAGCCGCTTTGAGATTGTAGATCGCTTTTTCCACATTTTTCCAGTTAGTATTCTGGGTGAGGACAGCGCCGACCATGATTTCCAGAGGGGTCTCGCCGGGCCACCAGTGTTGCGGTCCGTAGTGGGTCATGAGGGCTTTGTAAAACGCGTTCAAGGTTTCCTGGGGCGTCATTTTCATGCTCCGGTTACGGGATGCATCGGGATCAATCCGTTTGCAACAAGGTATTGCAATCCAGACGGTCTCATGGTAGCTTAATCCCGTTCCAAGAGCAAGGATGCACTGGATACATATGATATTTGGAAAAGACAAAAAGCTGGCTTCTCCGCCGCGACGGCATTTGAATTTCGTGCGGGGCAGTTATTTGGAATCGACGAGCCGTCCCTTCTATGCGATGCTGTTTCTGCTTCCCCTGGTCGCGGTGTATGAGGTCGGGACTCTTCTGGTAAACACCAACTATTTTGCGCATACCCAGTCTCGCGTGGCGGCGTTCACCTGGCTGATGGGATTGGCCGAATGGCTGGGCCTGAGCCAGAATCTCATCTGGGCGTTTCCGGGCATTGTGGTTATGATGATATTGCTGTGCTGGCATGTCGTCGCCAGGCATCCCTGGGAAGTGCAGTTCAAATGGCTGGGGGGGATGGCAGTGGAATGCCTGGTGCTGACGCTTCCGCTGTTTTTCATGGCGATGGTACTCAACACATCCAAAGAGTTGCCCAGCCCCCGGGCGGGATGTGCCGCCCTGATTTCATCCTCCCCTTCCAATGCCTCTACATACATGGCGGATCTGGTCACCAGCATTGGGGCGGGGATTTACGAGGAACTGGTTTTTCGACTGATTCTGATGGGACTTCTCATGATTTTTCTGGAAGATGTGTTCAACTGGAAGGGATCTTCGGCGATTATCACGGCGGTTCTGATATCGGCCGGGCTGTTTTCCGCGCATCATTATGTGGGATTTGTCGGCGGTCGAATCGGTCGCATACAGGAGCCGTTCACGATAGGCAGTTTTATTTTCCGGACGGCCGCAGGGATTTATTTTGCGCTGGTGTTCTGGTACCGTGGATACGGTATCACGGCGGGGACGCACGCCGCGTATAACATGATTTATTTTGGATTGAAATCCGTCTGGGGATAAAGCCGATTTTCAGCGGTGGGAAAGCCTGTCGGCGAATTGCTTCTGCTCCGGGGTGAACGTCTGCAGACAGTTCGCAGACCGATGCCGCAGATAAAAATCTATTGCTTCATACAGATGAATGAATCCATCGATGTGATTCTCCATGGCAATGGGGCCTTCCATGTAGTCCCGGGAAGAATTCCGGTCTTCCGGATTTGAATAGAGATGGTAAATATCGTTTTTTTTGTTTAACAGCCCCGCGGTGACTTTTTCCCAACCGCCCAGTCTTCCAGCAAAGGAGCCGGAACGGTCATACATAACCGCATAGAGCCGCAGCGTTCGTTCGATGGCATCGCACAACGGCTCGATGGATTCTTCTCCGTGAGCCTGAATGATTTCGGCGCCCCGGGCGATTTGCATGGCGGTCTCCCCCGCCAGACTGATTAATATCCGGGGGCTTTTGGGATGCGGATATCGCCAGGCGCCTAGGGGATCCTGGGAATCCGCCAGGAAAAATGCCAGCGAACGGACGGTATCGTACAACCGCGTTTCGACGGGATACTCCTTTGCCAATGCCGGCAGCCCGTTGAGTCCGTATCCGATGATGTACGGTTTCGCAAAACCGGCTTCAAATCTCAAAGGGGAGGGAGTATCCTCGATAAAAGGGACCTGTTCCTGGATCTCTTCCCCCTCCTGGTCAAAAAGATTTTTTTCGGAAAGCAGGGGTCTTAGTTCGCGAAACAGCCCCAATGCCTTCTCCCGGTATGCGTCTATCCCTGTGAATCGATACAGCCGAATCCAGTCGGATACCGTGCCGATGTTGCGGGTTTGTCCGCCTTTTTCGATATGAATATGGTTCAGAGCATATTGAATCTGAACGCGCAAAGCGGTTGCCATCCGCGGATCGCCGGTCTCTTCCCAGGCGTGAAAAAAACTGTCAAATCCTTTGGTCCCGAAGTCGCAGGCGGAATTTTTCCGCCACATGAAAAATGGATCCGGCTGCAGCCGGTTGGCGTTGCGATAGCGGGATCCGCCAAAATCGTCCGCATCGCCCCACCAGATACAAAGATCATGAACATTCTCGCACCACAAGAGCACTGTGGTTCGCAGATTCAAATCGGTCGTACGGTAATACTGCTCGAATACCGACGGAGCATGGGAAAACCGGAACGGTCCGCTGACAGGCGGAGAACTAGAAGGATGGTACCCGGACATGTATCCCAGATCGTCCCCGCGAAGACTGCTGCGGATAATCATGTCCCTGGCATGCCGGCGGGTCTGTTCCAGAATCGGCCAGGGGCTGAGATCCGCATCCTCACCGCTGTCATAGATGGCATCCATCGCGGAAGCGGGGATTCGCAGGGTGTGGGACGGCTCCAGATGGCTGTTCCATACGGCCGCCTGCGTTCCGCTCAGGACAAATTCCATTCGCCGCCAGGAAGCGGACTGGAACGGAACAAAGTCAGACCCTGTGCTGCGAAGGTATCGAATCGCGGAACCGGCCGGCCGGCGGAGGCACTGAGACGTTCCTTTTTGCTTCAGCGGGGCAATGGGAAAATAGATTTGAAAGGTATTATCTGGTGTTTGGAATCGGCAGAGCTGCATGGACACAAAGAAATGAGCGGCATCGGGGATCATCGGCGGACCTTCGATGTGCCAGCCGAGAAGGGGGGCGTACCGATCGCCCGGCTCCAGCCGCTGGAGATGCGCCTGTACGGCTGCGGTCCCCATGCTGTCGAGCTTTACTTCAATGATTCGGGGCCATGCCGCATCCCACACCAGAAGCCTCGCCCAGATGAAATGGTTTCCCCGTTCGATGATTTCAAACCGTACGGACGTTTCGGGCGATTCCATTCCCGTCAGATTCCGCTCCGGGCAAAGAAGTTTTGCCGTCCAACGATTCTGTTTGGGGTCATGAATTTGGATTTGATCCGGCGTGAGAAAAATCTCGACAGGATTCAGCTCGATCCGAAAGGGGGGAGATGAAGAGGATTTCAATGTATTGGTTTGAGCCGGTTGCTTTGACGTGCATTGCAGTTGAAAGCCATGTTCCTGATCCGACTGAAATACAAAAGGAAACGTGAGAATCGCACGGCGCACAAAGACCGGCTGGCCCGGATGAACGGTTAAAATCCGGATATCCGGCTCGATGATTTGGTTTTCATGCTGAACCGTGAGAGATTGGTCGGTGGGAAAGGCGCCTGCCGGAAAAGGCAGCGAGATCCGTACGATGTGCGGACCCTGCGAAGCGGGTAGG